>NZ_JAJSRO010000020.1:0-115691 GCF_021283425.1 Pseudomonas sp. NMI542_15
CGGTAGTTCAGTCGGTTAGAATACCGGCCTGTCACGCCGGGGGTCGCGGGTTCGAGTCCCGTCCGCTGCGCCATCTTCGCTTCAAGGTCCCTAGAACACCTTGAAGCAAACACAAGAGAAGCGATCATGTTATCGCTTTTTTTGTGCCTGCCCTGAGGCCTTGGCGCCGGAAGGGTAGACCCAGGTTTCAATCGGGTGAAAGCCTGAATGATACGCAGCGGTAGTTCAGTCGGTTAGAATACCGGCCTGTCACGCCGGGGGTCGCGGGTTCGAGTCCCGTCCGCTGCGCCATCTTTGCCTCAAGGCCCCTTTGAACGCCTTGAAGCACAAAAAGAGCGACCTTAGGGTCGCTTTTTTTGTTTCTGCGGCTGAAAGCCTGTCTTTACCCATTTTTACACCAACCTGACAGACTCTTCACCGACCAGTGGTTCCTGTGCCTGCCTGCTGTGTTGCACAATAGGCACCTTCTCGACTTACCCGGAATTCGCAATGACCAGATCTTCCGTCTTTGGTGCGCTCGGGCTGGCCCTGGTGCTGGCGGGGGTGGCCGGTTGTTCCTCGAAAAAGACTGCCGTGTACGAGCACGAGAACTTCGATGACTCGGGTACCTTCTCGCGCAGCTTTCCGGTGAGCGATGCCGGCACTTGCGAGGCCGCCCGGCGTGCCTTGCTCAGCCAGGGCTACATCATTACCAACAGCGGTGCCAACCAGGTGGTGGGCAACAAGAGCTTCCAGCAGAATAGCGAGAATCACCTGCAGATCAGCTTCAACGTGACCTGTGCGCCGGATGTGAGCGACGAACAGCGCTCGACCATGTTCGCCAACGCCCTGCAGGACCGTTACGCGCTGAAAAAATCCAACACCTCTGCCAGCCTGGGCGTGGGGGTACTGGGTTCGGTATCGATGCCGATCGGCTCCAGCGACGACTCGATGGTCAAGGTGGCCAGCGAAACGGTGACGGCAGCGCAGTTCTATGACCGTTATTTCGCCTTGGTAGAGAGCTACCTGCCCAAGCCCAAGCCTAAGAAGGTTGAAGAAGCCAAGGTCGAGGCGCCCAAGGTTCCGAAGCCAGCGGTAGAACTGGGGTTACCTGAGCAGGCAGCGGCGAACCCGGTGGCGCCTGCGCCGGCTCCGGAAGCGGCACCGGAGGCGCAAGTTGCACCTGCGCCGGCCGTTGCCCCGGCCAGTGAAGCGGCAGCGGCACCGGTGGTGGATGACAGCCAGGGCTCGCAGCCGGTGGCGCCGCCGGCCGAAGCTGCGCCTATTCAGGTGGAGCAGCAATCCCAGCCTGCCGAGGCCGCGTCACCCTCCCTTTGACTGTTTGCCTGTTACAGACACCCCGCGATAACTTCCTGAACCCCTGCTACGTTTACCACTCATAAGCTTGTCATCATCCCTTCATCCCACCTGCTTAGGCTGAAGGCGATACCTACGAAGACAATATGAGTAAAGAGGACGCAGGGCGATGGATGAATACCAGGAAGAACTACTCGAAACCCAGGCTTACGAACTGGACACCCCGGAACCGGCTGAAGACGCTACCGAGCTTTAGCCCGCCCGCCGCTGGTTGCGGCGGAACTCCCCCGGCGTTAGGCCCGTCCAGCGCTTGAATGCGCGCTGGAAGGCCTCGGCCGAAGCAAACCCCAACAGATAGGCAATCTCGCCGAAGGCCAGCTCCGTGTCACGGATATAGGTCTCGGCCAGGTCGCGCCGCGTTTCGTTGAGCAGGTCGCGAAAGCGCGTGCCTTCTTCGGCGAGTTTGCGGCGCAACGTCCAGGTCGGTAGCTGTAAGTGCAGCGCCACTTCTTCCAGGTCCGGTTCACGGCCGCCATTGAGCAGCGGGCCCAGCAAGTGGGTAATGCGTTCACCCAGGCTGCGCACCCGTGTGCGTTGCAGCAGCTCTGCCTCACACAGTTGCAGGAGGTGCTGCCAGGTGCTCGGGCAATGCCTTGGGTTGGCCAGTTGCAGGGTTGCGCGGCTTAGCCGCAGCTGGTTGCCCTCGGCCGCGAATTGTACAGGTGTGCTGCACAGCGCCTGATAACACTTGGCGTAGGCAGGGGCGGCAAACTCGATGTCCAGGCGCTCGGCCTGCACCTGTGTGCCGGCCAGGTCGGCAAGTTGCGCCAGCCAGCCGGCAAGCAGTGAGTCGACCACGAAGCGGTTGTAGGCGTTGTAAGGGCTGATGGAGTAGAAACGCAACCAGGCGCCTTGGGCGTCTTCCTCAAAGCTGGAGTGGCCACGGTAGTTGGCCGCATACAGTGGCTCGAAGCGCAGCAGGGTGCGCGCCGCGTCGCCCAGTGTCGGTGCCTGGGCGGCGGTGACCCCGGCCAGGCCGGCATGCGTAAGGCGGCTCAGGCGGCCCATGTGCAGGCCCAGTGCGGCTTCGCCGCTCAGCTCGATGGCTGCGTGGCCCAGGTGCATGTAACGGGGGATCGACAAGCGCGCGCCGGCCTCGGCAAGGCGGGGCGCACCCAGACCATAACGGCGCAGCAGGGGCTCGGGGTCGTGCCCCAGTTCGCGCAGGGCCTCTGTCAGCGGCTGGACAAAGCCTACCGAAAGGTCGCCCAGGCGTACGCGGGGGCGGGTCATGGGCCTACAGCCACAGATTCAGCAGGCGGGCGCCAGGGCTGGGGGGACCCGTCAGCAACTCACCCGACTGTCGGGCAAAGCCCTGGCCGTCGCTGGCCTGCTCCCAGAACTGCCCGCGCATGAACACGCTCATGCTGCTGACGCTGGCCCCGGCTGCCTCGGTCAGGCGTTGCCAGGCAGTCTGTTCGCTGACCTCGCCCCGTTGCAGGGCCAGCCCTGCGCTGGCGTCCTGGTGGCGATTGCCGCGCCATGACGCTTCCCAGCTACCCTTGCCGCTGAGGAACACCGGGTTGGCGATCAGCTGTACCGCTTGTTGTGCCAGTTGCTCATGGTTTTGCGGATACCAGCTGTCACTGCCCACCAGGACACCCAAGCGGCCGGCCGGGGTTTGCACCACTTGCAGCGGTTGCTGGCGGCCATCATGGACGTAGCGGCGGATTTCACTGTCGGGGAACTGTTGGCGCTGTGGCTGGCCCAGCAGCGAGCCATCTGCGGCAAACACCAGGCTGCTGTTGAACAGCGGGCCACTGCCGGCATGCAGCACGCCTTGTTTGACATAGGGTGCGGGCAGCACGATGGAGCCGGCCACCAGGGTGACGCCGAACTCCCTGGCCAACCCGCCGAACAACTGCTGATAGTCTGCGGCCATTTGCTCGGCCTTCATGCGCAAATGCGCGTCAGCGCGCCAGTCGTCGCCGTCTGCGCCGAGTATTGCCAGGCCGTAGCGCAGCGGGTTGCTCAGCTCCAGCCACTGCAAGGCCTCGCGGCTGTGCGTGACTTGATAAAGCTCATTCTTTTCCCCACGCGCCCACAGCCAGGTGCCGATGTGCTCCGGCAGCACCACCACCGTGCGCGGGCTCACCAGCCCTTGCGCGCGGGCTTGCTCCAGATAAGCCGCGAGCTTGCGGTGCAGGCGTTGCAGGTTCTGGTAGTCGCCCGGGTACAGCAGCGGCTCGACGCCCAGCAGATTACCGTGCTCGCCCGGCACGCCATGGTTGAGGGCCAGCTCGATGCGCAGGTCGGACAGGTAGTGGCCTTCTGGGCGCTGCTGGGTCCAGAAGCCGTAGCCGCACAGGGAGGCGATCATCACCAGCGCCAGCGCGCTTGCCAGGAGTTTTCGCATGGAACAGGACGAGGCCTTGAGAACCGAGGGTTCCCTAGGGTAGTCCGGCTGTACGTCAGGATCAATAACTTGTCATTTTCGATCATTGAGCCCATTCAAACGGCTGTTTAATCTCGCTGACAGACAAACGACGGGCCCCGCCGACCAGTGAGGTGCCCGCATACCGTGATCACGCCACCAGGGGACTTTTCCATGGCTGCCGACCGCTACCCGCACCTGCTCGCCCCGCTGGACCTGGGCTTTACTACCTTGCGCAACCGCACCCTGATGGGCTCGATGCACACCGGCCTCGAAGAGCGCCCTGGTGGTTTCGAGCGCATGGCTGCGTACTTTGCCGAGCGCGCCCGTGGGGGCGTCGGCCTGATGGTCACCGGGGGCATTGCGCCCAACGATGAAGGCGGGGTGTATTCCGGCGCGGCCAAGCTCAGTACCGAAGAAGAGGCCGACAAGCACCGCATCGTCACCGAAGCCGTGCACGCGGCGGGTGGCAAGGTGTGCCTGCAGATCCTGCATGCCGGGCGTTACGCTTACAGCCCTCGGCAGGTGGCACCTAGCGCGATCCAGGCGCCGATCAATCCGTTCACGCCCAAGGCGCTGGACGAGGAGGGCATCGAGAAACAGATTGCCGACTTCGTCAATTGCGCGGCACTGGCCCAGCGCGCGGGTTACGACGGCGTCGAGATCATGGGTTCGGAAGGCTACTTCATCAACCAGTTCCTCGCCGCCCACACCAACCACCGCACCGATCGCTGGGGCGGCAGCTATGAAAACCGCATGCGCCTGGCGGTGGAAATCGTCAGCCGGGTACGCGGCGCGGTAGGGCCGAATTTCATCATCATCTTCCGCCTGTCGATGCTCGACCTTGTTGAGGGTGGCAGCACTTGGGACGAGATCGAGCTGCTGGCCAAAGCCATCGAGCAGGCTGGCGCGACCTTGATCAACACCGGCATCGGCTGGCACGAAGCGCGTATCCCCACTATCGCCACCAAGGTGCCGCGTGCGGCATTCAGCAAGGTCACGGCCAAGCTGCGTGGGGTAGTGAATATTCCGTTGATCACCACCAACCGTATCAATACGCCGGAAGTGGCCGAAGCTGTATTGGCCGAAGGCGATGCGGATATGGTTTCAATGGCCAGGCCGTTCCTGGCCGACCCGGAATTCGTCAACAAGGCAGCGGCTGGCCGTGCCGATGAGATCAACACCTGCATCGGCTGTAATCAGGCCTGCCTGGACCACACCTTCGGCGGCAAGCTGACCAGTTGCCTGGTCAACCCGCGTGCCTGCCACGAAACCGAGCTCAACTACCTGCCCGTGCGGGCAGTGAAGCGCATTGCCGTGGTCGGCGCCGGCCCGGCTGGCCTGGCTGCGGCCACCGTGGCGGCCGAGCGGGGCCACGCGGTGACCCTGTTTGACGGCGCAAGCGAAATCGGGGGGCAGTTCAACGTGGCCAAGCGGGTGCCGGGCAAGGAAGAATTCTTTGAAACCCTGCGCTACTTTCGCAACAAGGTGAAGAGCACGGGCGTGGACCTGCGCCTGAATACCCGTGTCGACGTGCAGGCGCTGGTGAGCGGCGGCTACGACGAAATCATCCTGGCCACTGGCATCGCACCGCGTACCCCGGCCATTCCCGGTGTTGAGCATGCCAAGGTGCTCAGCTACCTGGACGTGCTGCTTGAACGCAAGCCGGTAGGCAAGGCGGTCGCGGTCATTGGTGCGGGTGGTATCGGCTTCGATGTCTCCGAATACCTCGTGCACCAGGGCGTGGCCACCAGCCAGGACCGTGAGGCGTTCTGGCAGGAGTGGGGCATCGATACCCGTCTTGAGGCACGTGGCGGTGTGGCCGGGATCAAGGCCGAGCCGCATGCGCCGGCGCGGCAGGTGTACCTGTTGCAGCGCAAGAAGTCCAAGGTGGGTGATGGCCTGGGCAAGACGACGGGCTGGATTCACCGCACCGGGTTGAAGAACAAGCGGGTACAGATGCTTAACAGTGTCGAGTACCTGGGTATCGACGATGCCGGTTTGCACATTCGTGTGGCCGACGGCGAGCCGCAGGTGCTGCCGGTGGATAACGTGGTGATCTGCGCTGGCCAGGATCCGCTACGCGAATTGCAGGACGGCCTGGTGGCGGCGGGGCAGTCCGTGCACCTGATTGGCGGGGCTGATGTGGCGGCCGAGCTGGATGCCAAACGGGCGATCAACCAAGGTTCGAGGTTGGCGGCGGAACTCTGAGATTGCTGGGGCTGCTTTGCAGCCCTTCGCGGGCTTGCCCGCGAACGGCCGCACAGCGGCCCCAGGATTTCGCTGGTAAACTCGCACGATGCTTTTCGACCTCCCTCAAGCGCTCCTGCAACCCCTGAACCTGCCTTGGCTGGCAACTGCCAATGTCGAGGCCGCCATCCTGCGGCTGGACCTGATCGACCCACTGGTCAGCGGCAACAAGTGGTTCAAGCTTCGCCATCACCTGCAACAAGCCAGCGTCAGCAAAGCCCCGGGCCTGATCAGCCTTGGCGGCAATCACTCCAACCACTTGCACGCCCTGGCCGCCGCCGGCAAGCGCTTCGGCTTCGCCACCGCCGGCCTGCTGCGGGGCCACGTTCAGGAAACACCTACGGTGCGTGACCTTCAGGCGTTGGGCATGGAGCTGCACTGGCTCGGCTACGGCGGCTACCGCGCGCGCAACGAAACCGGATTCTGGGGCCCCTGGCAGTCACGCTACCCAGGCTGGCATTGCATCCCCGAAGGCGGCGGCGGCCCGGCTGGTGCACAGGGCTGTGCGCTGATCATGCAGCAGGCGCGTTCGCAGCTCACGGCATTGGGCTGGTCGGGCTACGATGCCTGGTGGCTGGCTGCTGGAACCGGTACTACCCTGGCCGGCCTGGTGCTGGCCGAGGCGGGTGCGCATGTCGTACATGGCGCATTGGCCGTGCCCAGGGATCATGGCGTGCCGGAGACGGTGGCAGCATTGGCCGGTACACACGGCTACCAGCTACACGATGCGTGCCGTGGCGGTTTTGGCAAATTCGACGATGAGCTGCTGGCCTTCATTGCCGGGTGCGAGCAGCACAGTGGTGTACCGCTCGAGGCCCTGTACACCGGCAAGGCCCTGCTGGCCCTGCGTGATCAGGTCGAGGCCGGGCTGTTTGCGCCCGGCACTCGCCTGATCGTTGTGCATACCGGTGGCCTGCAGGGCCGGCGCGGTTACTTGAAGGGCAGCATGCGCAGCAGCGTGTTGTCGCGCTGCACGTAGTGGTGATACAGCCCGGCCAGGGCGTGCAGGCCGATCAACCAGTAGCCCCAACTGCCCACGCGTTCATGCCAGCCTTTGATGAACTTGGCCTGGTCCGGGTCCGGGCCAATCAGGTGTGGCAGCTCCAGGCCGAAGAACGGCACAGGTTTGTCGGCGGCGCTGAGGATCAGCCAGCCGGCCAGTGGCATGCCGATCATCAGCAGGTACAGCGCCAGGTGCATCAGGTGCGCAAGCCCGGTCTGCCAGGCCGGCGGCTTAGGCACGATGGGCGGGGTAGGGCGGCTCAGGCGCATGGCCAGGCGCAGCCAGACCAGCACGAACACGCTGAGCCCGAGCATGAAGTGCAGGTCTTTCATCAGATTGCGTTCGGCGCTGTCCTTGGGGAACAGGCCACGCAGTTCGATGAGCGCATAAACAGCGGCCAGCAGCACCAGCATCAGCCAATGCAGGGCGATGGACACGCGTGCGTAATGGGTCGCGGGGTTGGATGAAACCATGATCGGTCCTCGTCATCAGGTCAAAATGGCGCTCTTGCTGGCGCTCAGGTACCACTGTAGTGGTTACCAGAAATAAATCTTTGCGCTAGGTCTGTGAAAATTGTGTTGCCAGCACCGGCCCTATCGCCGGCAAGCCAGCTCCCACAGGCACGATGCTGAGCCTGGGGCCTGTGCAGTGGGAGCTGGCTTGCCGGCGATAGGCCCGGTACAGGTAACATCAGGCACCGGGCACGTGCGGCCAGTCATCAGCCACCAGAAACACCCGCTCCACCTCCTGCCAGGCACCCTCGGCATCAGCCTCCAACCTCACCAGCAACTGCGCCGGCGCCTGCCGCTCCAGCACATGCAACCAGGCCGCAAACTGCTCCACCGTCCAGCCTTCACCTGCCTCGACCCGCGCAGGTGCCAGCCAGGCATGCCGCTGCAAGGGCTGCCAATGTTCACCCTCTGCCATGACCCAGTCCCGCCGGCGCACCCAGCGCCCGTGCAAGTGCTGCAGGTTGGCGCCCGCGGGTGGCTCGGCATGCCCAGGCCACGGATAGAACAGGTAGCCACCCAGCCACACGTGTGCCTGCACCTGCTCAACCCCCAACCGCGCCAACAGCTCGCGGCTGTGCGCGCCGTTCGACATGGGCAACTGGTGCCCCGTCAGGTGCGCAAGTTTGTTCCCCAGCCGGTCATGGCACCCAGGTCCCAGCCAGGCATGCGGGTCGTGCCCGGCGTGTTGCGGCCCCAGGTACAACTTGATCGCCAGTTCCAGGTGGTGCACACCGTCGCGGTCGCGCAGCACCACGTCCAGCTCGCCCAGGGTGTGCCCACCGTCACGGATTGCCAGGTTGGCCGCCAGCAGCTCGATGCCGGGTGCCTGGCCCAGGGCAAATTGCCACAGCCGTTCGTAGTAAAGCCCCAGCCGCCGGCTGCCGAGCTTTGCCAGCCACGCTTGCAGCGGGCGATCGTCGGCATCCAGCGCTCGCAACCAGCCCTCGAGACGCTGCGGCTGCTGCGCCCAGAGGCTGCCCGTCAGCGGGTGGCGCTGGGGACAGGGCGGGGTGCTGAGCAGGGGCGGCGACAGCAGCGCCCAGGCCAGGTCGCGTACGGCGGGGCGGCGTAGCTGCCGGGGCAGGTCGATGAGCAGGGCGAATGGCATCATCCTGCGAGCATAGCCGGTTTGCCGCTACCCGGTGGTTTCGCCCATAATCGGGCCATCGTCACCCGTCGCAGAGCCCCGCAGGAGCCCCATGGAGCAATTTCGCAATATCGGTATCATCGGCCGCCTTGGCAGCTCGCAGGTGCTCGACACCATTCGCCGACTGAAAAAATTCCTCCTCGATCGCCACTTGCATGTGATCCTCGAGGACACCATTGCCGAAGTGCTACCCGGCCATGGCCTGCAAACCTCTACCCGCAAGCTGCTGGGCGAGGTCTGCGACCTGGTCATCGTGGTCGGCGGCGACGGCAGCCTGTTGGGCGCCGCCCGCGCCCTGGCCCGGCACAACATTCCGGTGTTGGGCATCAACCGTGGCAATTTGGGCTTCCTCACCGACATCCGCCCTGACGAGCTGGAAGAGAAAGTTGCCGAAGTGCTCGACGGCCACTACCTGGTGGAAAACCGCTTCCTGCTGCAGGCCGAGGTGCGTCGCCATCACGAGGCCATTGGCCAGGGTGATGCGCTGAACGACGTGGTGCTGCACCCAGGCAAGTCCACGCGCATGATCGAGTTCGAAATCTACATCGACGGCCAGTTCGTCTGCAGCCAGAAGGCCGACGGCCTGATCGTCGCCACGCCCACCGGTTCCACTGCCTACGCGCTGTCGGCCGGCGGCCCGATCATGCACCCCAAGCTCGACGCCATCGTCATCGTGCCGATGTACCCGCACACCTTGTCGGGCCGGCCGATCGTGGTCGACGGCAACAGCGAGCTGAAGATCGTGGTGTCCAAGGACCTGCAGATCTACCCGCAAGTGTCCTGTGACGGCCAGAACCACTTCACCTGCGCCCCCGGCGACACCATCACGGTGAGCAAGAAACCGCAGAAGCTGCGCCTGATTCACCCGCTGGACCACAATTACTACGAGGTCTGCCGCACCAAGCTCGGTTGGGGCAGCCGCCTGGGGAGCAGGGACGACTGATGCTCGATCCGGCGCGAAGTTTCGACATCATCGGTGACGTACACGGCTGTGCACTGACCCTTGAACGCCTGCTCGACGCCCTCGGTTATAAGCGTGTGGCCGGCGTGTGGCGCCACCCGCGGCGCCTCGCGCTGTTTCTGGGCGATATCGTCGACCGCGGGCCACGCATTCGCGAGGCGCTGCACATCGTCCATGACATGGTCGAGGCCGGCCAGGCGTTCTGCATCATGGGCAACCACGAATATAACGCCCTGGGCTGGGTCACCCCGGCACTGCCCGGCAGCGGCAAGGCCTATGTTCGCGAGCACACGCCACGCCACGCCCGGCTGATTGACGAAACCCTCACCCAGTTCGCCCACCACCCCGGCGACTGGCACGATTTCGTCAACTGGTTCTACCAGCTGCCGCTGTTCATCGATGCCGGGCGCTTCCGCCTGGTGCACGCCTGCTGGGACCCGCGGTTGATCGAGCCGCTGCGCCAGCAATACCCCGACGGGCGCATCGATGAACACTTCATCCAGGCCTCGGCGGTCAGTGGCAGTTTTGCCGACACGGTGTGCAACCGCCTGTTGCGCGGCACCGACATGCGCCTGCCGGACGGCCTGACGCTGACCGGCGGCGACGGCCTGACCCGCGCGTTCTTCCGCACCAAGTTCTGGGAAGAAGACCCGCAAACCTATGGCGACATCGTGTTCCAGCCCGATGCCTTGCCCGAGGAGGTAGCCAGTACCCCGCTCAGCCACAGCCAGAAGAACGCCTTGCTGCGCTATGCCGAAGACGAGCCCTTGCTGTTCGTGGGCCATTACTGGCGCAGCGGCCGCCCAGCGCCGATCCGCGCCAACCTGGCCTGCCTGGACTACAGTGCCGTGCTCTACGGCAAACTGGCCGCCTACCGGCTGGATGATGAAACCCGCATTGACCCGCACAAGTTCGTCTGGGTCGACGTCGACCGCCCACAGGCCAATCAATGAACATTATCGAAGTGATGCGCCTGCCGCTGTCGGTCGACCTCAGCGGCTTCGTCCACCTGCTGCAACGTCTGCAGGTGCCGCACCGGGTCAGCGAGGAGGGCGATGTCCAAGTGCTCTGGGCCCCCGACACCCTTGCCGAAGACGTGCTGCAACTCTACCAGCGCTACCCCGACGGCAACGCCGACCTCCAGGCGGTGGAGCAACCTGTGGGAGCGGGGCCTGCGAACGGCCCCACACAACCCTCCCTGGTGCAGCAGGCCAAAGCCTGCAAGATCACCACCCTCACGCTGCTGCTGTGCTTCATCGTCGCCGGCCTCACCAGCCTGGGCGACAATTTCACCACCATCAGTTGGTTTACCTTCCTCGACTTCCGCGTCCAGGGCGACTACCTGTACTTCAGCTCGCTGGCGCAAGTCCTGGACCAAGGCCAGTGGTGGCGCCTGGTATCACCCATGCTGCTGCACTTTGGCGTGCTGCACCTGGCCATGAACAGCCTGTGGTACTGGGAGCTGGGCAAGCGGATCGAGTTGCGCCAAGGCCCGTGGATGCTGCTGGGCCTGACCTTGCTGTTCAGCCTGGTGTCCAACCTGGCCCAGCACTACACCAGCGGGCCGAGCCTGTTCGGCGGCCTGTCCGGCGTGCTGTACGGCTTGCTCGGGCATATCTGGCTGTACCAGTGGCTGGCGCCCAACCGTCACTTCAACCTGCCCAAGGGCGTACTGGTGATGATGCTGGTCTGGCTGGTGGTGTGCCTGACCGGCGTGGTCGGCACCCTGGGCCTTGGCCAGATCGCCAACGCTGCCCATGTTGGTGGGTTGCTCATCGGATGCCTGACCGGGCTCTTGGGTGGGGCGCTGGCCCGGCGTAAACTGTCGGCTTGAATCAGGAGACACTATGTCCACTTTCGCGCAAATGATTGAAAACATCACCCCGGAAATCTACGAAAGCCTGAAACTGGCCGTGGAAATCGGCAAATGGTCGGATGGCCGCAAGCTCACGGCCGAGCAGAAAGAGCTGTCGCTGCAGGCGGTCATCGCCTGGGAGATGAAAAACCTGCCCGAAGAGCAGCGCACCGGCTACATGGGCCCGCAGGAATGCGCATCGAAGTCTGCGCCGATCGCCAACATTCTGTTCAAGTCGGACTCGGTACATTGATCGAACTCGCTCGTGGCTCGTTGAGCAAGATGGCAGTAAGCCTGCAGGCGCCCGTGGTGCAATACAGCTTCCGGCTGGATGACACGCAGGTGCCAGTCAACCCGCTGATCGGCCAGCGCCTGCGCCTGGAATACCTCGGCGCCATTCACTGCAGCCATTGCGGCAAGCGCACCAAGACCAGTTTCAGCCAGGGTTACTGCTACCCGTGCATGACCAAGCTGGCCCAGTGTGACCTGTGCATCATGGCCCCGGAAAAATGCCACTACGATGCCGGCACCTGCCGCGAACCGTCGTGGGGCGAACAATTCTGCATGACCGACCACGTGGTCTACCTGGCCAACTCGTCGGGGATCAAGGTCGGCATCACCCGCGCCACCCAGCTGCCCACTCGCTGGCTCGACCAGGGCGCCAGCCAGGCCCTGCCGATCATGCGTGTGGCCACCCGTCAGCAATCAGGCCTGGTGGAAGATGTACTGCGCAGCCAGGTGCCAGACCGCACCAACTGGCGCACGCTGCTCAAAGGCGATGCCGAGGTGCTCGACCTGCCCGCCATTCGTGAGCAGATCTTCGACGCCTGCGCCGACGGCTTGCGCGAGCTGCACGGGCGCTTTGGCCTGCAGGCGATTCAGCCGCTGCCCGACGCCGAAGTAGTGCAGATGAACTACCCGGTCGAGGCCTACCCGAAAAAGATCGTCAGCTTCAACCTCGATAAGGACCCGGTGGCCGAAGGCACGCTGCTGGGCATCAAGGGCCAGTATCTGATCTTTGACACCGGGGTGATCAATATTCGCAAGTACACGGCCTACCAGTTGGCCGTGCTCCAGTAAAAAGGACCTGCACATGCGTACCGAACAACCGCAAGTGATCTACCTGAAGGATTACCAGGCGCCCGAGTACCTGATCGACGAGACGCACCTGACTTTCGAGCTGTTCGAGGACCACACCCTGGTCCACGCGCAACTGGTCATGCGCCGCAACCCGGCACGCGGTGCCGGCCTGCCGCCTTTGGTGCTAGACGGCCAGCAGCTGGAACTGCTGCGTGCCTCGCTGGACGACCAGGAACTGCAGTCGGGCCACTACCAGGTCGATGCCGACAGCCTGACCGTCCATCCCAAGGCCGAACGCTTCACCCTCGACACCAGCGTGAAGATCCACCCCGAGAGCAATACCGCGCTGGAAGGCCTGTACAAGTCGGGCAAGATGTTCTGCACCCAGTGCGAGGCCGAGGGCTTCCGCAAGATCACCTACTACCTCGACCGCCCGGACGTGATGAGCACTTTCACCACCACGGTGATCGCCGAGCAGCATCGTTACCCGGTGTTGTTGTCCAACGGCAACCCAACGGGCAGCGGGCCGGCCGAGGACGGCCGCCACTGGGCCACCTGGGAAGACCCGTTCAAGAAGCCGGCCTACCTGTTCGCGTTGGTGGCCGGTGACCTGTGGTGCGTCGAGGACACCTTCACGCGCCAGTCTGGCCGTGATGTGATGCTGCGCATCTATGTCGAACCCGAAAACCTCGACAAGTGCGACCACGCCATGGTCAGCCTGAAGAAGTCCATGCGTTGGGACGAAGAAGTCTACGGCCGTGAGTATGACCTGGACATCTTCATGATCGTCGCGGTCAACGACTTCAACATGGGCGCCATGGAAAACAAGGGCCTGAACATCTTCAACTCCAGCTGTGTGCTGGCCCGTGCCGAAACCGCCACCGATGCCGCGCACCAGCGCGTCGAAGGCGTGGTCGCCCACGAGTACTTCCACAACTGGTCGGGCAACCGTGTCACCTGCCGTGACTGGTTCCAGCTGTCGCTCAAGGAAGGCTTCACGGTGTTCCGCGATGCCGAGTTCAGCGCCGACATGAACTCGCGCACGGTCAAGCGCATCGAAGACGTCGCCTACCTGCGCACCCACCAGTTCGCCGAAGACGCTGGCCCCATGGCCCATCCGGTGCGCCCGGACAGCTTCATCGAAATTTCCAACTTCTACACCCTGACGGTGTACGAGAAGGGCGCCGAAGTGGTGCGCATGGTCCGTACCCTGCTGGGCGCCGACGGCTTCCGCAAGGGCAGCGACCTGTATTTCGAGCGTCACGATGGCCAAGCGGTGACCACCGATGATTTCATCAAGGCCATGGAAGACGCCAACGGTGTGGACTTCACCCAGTTCAAGCGCTGGTACAGCCAGGCCGGTACCCCGCGTCTGGACGTGAGCGAAAGCTATGACGCAGTTGCACAAACCTACAGCCTGACCTTCCGCCAGAGCTGCCCGCAAACCCCGGACAAGGCCGAAAAGCTTCCGTTCGTGATCCCGGTCGAGCTGGGCCTGCTGGACGCTCAAGGCAATGACCTGCCGCTGCGTCTGGCCGGTGAGCCGGCAGCTGGCGGTACCAGCCGTGTGCTGTCGGTGACCGAGGGCGAGCAGACCTTCACCTTCGAGGGTATCCAGGCCAAGCCGCTGCCCTCGCTGCTGCGCGGCTTCAGCGCACCGGTAAAGCTCAGCTTCCCTTACAACCGCGACCAGCTGATGTTCCTGATGCAGCACGACAGCGACGGTTTCAACCGCTGGGAAGCGGGGCAGCAACTATCGGTACAGGTGTTGCAGGAGCTGATCGGCCAGCATCAACGCGGCGAAGCCCTGAAACTCGACCAGCGCCTGATCACGGCCCTGGGCACCGTGCTGGGTAACGCGTCGCTGGACCCGGCCATGGTTGCCGAAATGCTTTCGTTGCCGGGCGAGGCGTACCTCACCGAGATCAGCCACGTGGCCGACGTGGACGCCATCCACGCAGCCCGCGAGTTCGCCCGCCAGCAGATCGCCGAGCAGCTGTTCGACGCCCTGTGGGCGCGCTATCAGGCCCACCGTGAAGTGTCGCGCGGCACCGCCTACGTGGCCTCTGCCGAGCACTTCGCCCGCCGTAGCCTGCAGAACATTGCCCTGTCGTACCTGATGCAGAGCGGCAAGCCGCAGGTGCTGGAAGCGACCCTGGAACAATTCGATCAGTGCGACAACATGACCGAGCGCCTCACGGCCTTGGCGGTGCTGGTCAACTCGCCGTTCGAAGCCGAGCGGGCCAAGGCCCTGGAAGCCTTTGCCGAGCACTTCAAGGACAACCCGCTGGTCATGGATCAGTGGTTCAGCGTGCAGGCGGCCAGCACACTGCCGGGCGGGTTGGCACGGGTCAAGGCGTTGATGCAGCACCCGGCGTTCACCCTGAAAAACCCGAACAAGGTGCGTGCGCTGATTGGGGCCTTTGCCGGGCAGAACCTGATCAACTTCCATGCCGCCGATGGTTCGGGCTATCGCTTCCTCGCGGACCTGGTGATCGAGCTGAATGCGCTGAACCCGCAGATCGCCTCGCGTCAGCTGGCGCCGCTGACCCGCTGGCGCAAATATGACGATGCGCGTCAGGCGCTGATGAGGGGCGAGCTGGAGCGGATTCTGGCTTCGGGTGAGCTGTCCAGTGATGTGTATGAAGTGGTGAGCAAGAGCCTGGCTTGAGTTTTCTGTAGTCAGTGCCGGCCTCTTCGCGGGTAAACCCGCTCCCACAGGTACTTCACCGCTTTCATGGACGGTGTAGCACCTGTGGGAGCGGGTTGACCCGCGAAGCTTTTTGGGCCGACAACAAAACATAACACCCCGCCCGTTGTAATCGCGCAGACATCCCCGCTACGATCCCCTCAAGCTATTGCAGGCCTCTAGATCAGGCTTTTTGCAGTACCTGCAATGCATTGACCCACCAACAAGAACACAACAAGGGGGCAGTCATGAGGGAACAGCTACGGGCGCCGGCCAGGCGTGGTGCCTGGCCATTGGCGGCCAGCGCATTGCTGGCACTGGCATTGGGGGTGTGGGCCGACAGTGCCCAGGCCGCCGCTGCCGACGAATACTCCACCGAATCTGCCAAGGCCAGCCAAAGCCTGCTGATCGGCGCCACCCATGCCGGCAAGCGCCTGGTGGTGGTGGGGGATCGCGGCCACATTCTGTTCTCCGACGACCAGGGCAATACCTGGACCCAGGCTCGCGTACCCACCCGGCAGTTGCTCACCGCCGTGTTCTTCCTCGATGACAAGCGCGGCTGGGCGGTCGGCCATGATGCGCAGATCCTCGTCAGCAGCGACGGCGGCGCAACCTGGACCAAGCAGTTCGAAGACCTCGCCCGTGAAGCACCCTTGCTCGATGTCGCTTTCCTCGATGCGCAGCACGGCTTTGCCGTAGGGGCCTATGGCGCCTTGATGGAAACCACCGACGGCGGGCAGCACTGGCAGGACGTGGCCGAGCGCCTGGACAACCCTGACCAGTTACACCTGAACGGTATTGCCCGTGTGCGGGATGCCGGCCTGTTCATCGTAGGCGAGCAGGGCGGCATGTTCCGCTCCGCCGACAACGGCCAGACCTGGGCCAAGGTGCAGGGCCCCTACGAGGGCTCGCTGTTCGGTGTGATCGGCACCGCCCAGTCGCACGCCTTGCTGGCCTACGGCCTGCGCGGCAACCTGTTCCGTTCCACCGATTTTGGTGACAGCTGGCAGCCGATCGAACTCAAGGTCGCGCGCGGCAACCTCGAATTCGGCCTGGCAAGCGCTACGCTTCTCGATGATGGCACCTTGGTGCTGGTCGGCAACGGCGGCAGTGTGCTGCGCAGTACCGATGGCGGCCAGACCTTCAGCGTGTACAACCGCGCCGACCGCATCGCCCTGGCTGGCGTCAGCGGCCTGGCCAATGGCGGCCTGCTGCTGGTGGGGCAGGGCGGCGTACACCTGGCGGATGCCCAGGGTGCCGAAGGGGTGAGCCGATGACCAGCAGGGAGAGCATTACCATGCACCCGCACCACCAGGACAAGGCCACGCTGCTTGAGCGCCTGATCTTCAACAACCGCCCCGTGGTCATCGCCCTGTGTGTGCTGGTGAGCATTTTCCTGTTCTGGCAGGCGACGCAGATTCGCCCGTCCACCAGTTTCGAGAAGATGATCCCGCTGCAGCACCCGTTCATCGAGCAAATGATGGAGCACCGCAACGACCTTGCCAACCTGGGTAACACCGTGCGCATTTCGGTGGAGGCGGTGAATGGCGACATCTTCGACAAGGACTACATGGAGACCCTGCGCCAGGTCCATGACGAGGTGTTCTACATCCCCGGCGTCGACCGTGCCGGGCTGAAGTCACTGTGGAGCCCCAGCGTGCGCTGGAGCGAGGTAACCGAGGAGGGCTTTTCCGGTGGCGAGGTGATCCCCAACACCTACAACGGTTCGCAGGACAGCCTCGACACCCTGCGCGACAACGTGCTCAAGTCCGGCCAGGTGGGGCGCCTGGTGGGTAACAACTTCAAGTCGAGCATCGTCGACGTGCCGCTGCTGGAGAGCTACCCCGACCCGCAGGACCCAGGCAAGCAGGTGAAGCTGGACTACCAGCAGTTCTCGCACCTGCTGGAAGAGAAGATCCGCGACAAGTTCCAGGCGCAGAACCCCAATGTGAAAATCCACATTGTCGGCTTCGCCAAGAAGGTCGGTGACCTGATCGATGGCCTGGTGATGGTGGCGATGTTCTTCGGCGTCGCCCTGGCCATTACCTGGGTGCTGTTGTACTGGTTCACCTGGTGCATACGCAGCACCATCGCCGTGCTCATCACTACCCTGGTGGCGGTGGTCTGGCAGCTGGGGCTGATGCATGCGGTGGGCTTTGGGCTGGACCCATACTCGATGCTGGTGCCGTTCCTGATCTTCGCCATCGGCATTTCCCACGGGGTGCAGAAGATCAACGGCATCGCCTTGCAGTCGAGTGACGCCGACAACGCCCTCACGGCGGCCCGGCGCACCTTCCGCCAGCTGTTCCTGCCGGGGATGATCGCCATCCTTGCCGACGCGGTGGGCTTCATCACTCTGTTGATCATCGATATCGGGGTGATTCGCGAATTGGCCATCGGCGCCTCCATCGGTGTGGCGGTGATCGTGTTCACCAACCTGATCCTGCTGCCAGTGGCCATTTCCTATGTCGGCATCAGCAAGAAGGCCATCGAGCGCAGCAAGAAGGACGCGACCCGCGAGCACCCCTTCTGGCGCCTGCTATCGAATTTTGCCAGTGCCAAGGTGGCGCCGGTGTCTGTCACCCTGGCGCTGGTCGCCTTCGCCGGTGGGCTGTGGTACAGCCAGAACCTGAAGATCGGCGACCTCGACCAGGGCGCGCCGGAGCTGCGCCCTGACTCGCGCTACAACCAGGACAACAGCTTCATCATCAGCAACTACTCGACCAGCTCCGACGTGCTGGTGATCATGGTCAAAACCCCGCCCGAGCAGTGCTCGGTCCACGCGACCATGGCGCCTATCGACGAGCTGATGTGGACCATGCAGAACACCCCGGGTGTGCAGTCGGCGATTTCCCTGGTGACCGTGTCCAAGCAGGTGATCAAGGGCATGAACGAGGGCAGCCTGAAATGGGAAACCCTGTCGCGTAACCCGGACATCCTCAACAACTCCATCGCCCGTGCCGACGGCCTGTACAACGGTGACTGCTCGCTGGCGCCGGTGCTGGTGTTTCTCAACGACCACAAGGCCGAGACCCTGGAGCGGGTGACCGCCGTGGCCAAGGCGTTTGCCGACAGCCACAACAAGGAAGGCCTGCAGTTCCTGCTGGCGGCGGGCAACGCCGGGATCGAGGCGGCGACCAACGAAGTGATCAAGTCGGCCGAGCTGACCATCCTGATCCTGGTGTACATCTGTGTGGCGGTGATGTGCCTGATCACCTTCCGCTCGTTCGCCGCCACCCTGTGCATCGTCCTGCCGCTGGTACTGACCTCGGTGCTGGGCAATGCACTGATGGCCTACATGGGCATCGGGGTGAAGGTAGCGACCTTGCCGGTGGTGGCGCTGGGTGTGGGGATTGGCGTGGATTACGGCATCTACATCTACAGCCGGCTGGAAAGCTTCCTGCGTGCCGGGTTGCCGTTGCAGGAAGCCTATTACCAGACCCTGCGTTCGACGGGTAAAGCCGTGTTGTTCACTGGTTTGTGCCTGGCCATCGGCGTGTGCACCTGGATCTTCTCGGCAATCAAGTTCCAGGCCGACATGGGGTTGATGCTGACCTTCATGCTGCTGTGGAACATGTTTGGCGCGCTGTGGCTGCTGCCGGCGCTGGCACGGTTCCTGATCAAGCCGGAGAAGATGGTGGGCAAGGAAGGTGGGTCCATTTTCGCCCATTGAATCGCAAGGGGCCGCTTTGCGGCCCATTCGCAGCACAAGGCTGCTCCTGCAAGGGTTACGCGATCCCCTGTAGAAGCAGCCTTGTGCTGCGAATGGGCTGCAAATCAGCCCCAGGGTTATAATGCCGCCATATTTCCCACAGGTACCCCCATGTCCCCCCTCGCCACCGCCCTGCAGTCCTGCGACATGCTCCTGATCGACGGCCTGCACGCCTTCGATTTCACCGCCGACGCATCCGGCCTCACCGTCGAATGCATGGACGGCCGCCAGCTGCGCCGCTGGTCCTTCACCCCTGATCAGGTCGCCGCCTCTATCGCCACCGGTGATGAATGGCAACTCAACGATGCCAACGGCGAGCATCGGCTAGTCTGTATGAGTGCCTTTCGCGCCCCGGATGAAGACCAAGATGAACCGGATCTGGACGAACCTGCTGACCGCTAGCCTGATGAGCCTGACAATCCACGCCCACGCCGCTACCTTGCTGGTGGGCAGTTACACCGATGGTGCCAGCCAAGGCATCTACCGCTATCAATTCGACGACAAGGTCGGCCATATTGACCCCACGCCCTTGCAGGTGGTGAAGAGCGTCAGCCCTTCGTGGCTGGTGTTGTCCGCCGACCAGCGTCAGCTGTTCGCGGTGAATGAAACCCCGCAGGGCCATGCCAGCAGTTTCAGCATCAGCAGCAAAGGCGAAATCAAGCCGCTCAACCAGGTGGCCACCGAGGGCGACGAGCCAACCCACGCCAGCATCAGCCGTGACCAGCGCTACCTGTTCGTGGCCAACTATGCGGTCAAGCCCGACCCCGGTGGCAGCCTGGTGGTGATTCCGGTGGCCAGGGACGGCAAGCTCAAGCCCGTGGTGCAGCAGGCCCGACACCAGGCCAGCGGGGTAAACCCTGAGCGCCAGGCCGGTGCCCATGTGCATTCGCTGGTGCTGTCGCCTGATGGCCAGCACCTGTATGCCAGCGACCTGGGTGCCGACAAGGTGTTCATCTACCGGTACGACGGCGCCAGTGCGGACCACCCGCTGACAGCGGCGATACCGGCGTCCGTGGCTTTGCCGCCGGGCAGCGGGCCGCGTCACCTGCTGTTCGATGCCAAAGGCCGCCATGCCTACCTCACCCTGGAAATGAACGCCGAGGTGGTGGTGTTCGATGTGCAGGACGGCAACCTGGTCGAACGCCAGCGCTTGCCCCTGACCGAGCACCAGGAGGCAGCAGCCAAGGCGGCGGGTGGCTTGCACCTGTCGGCGGACGGGCGTTTCCTGTACGTGAGCAACCGCGGCACGGCTAACGAGATTGTGGTGTTTGGCGTGAGCAAGGACGATGGCCAGTTGACCTTCCTGCAGCGTCGTTCGGTGGAAGGCGATCACCCCAGGGAATTTGCCCTGGACCCGAGTGACAACTTCCTGCTGGTGGCCAACCAGAAGAGCAACCAGATCGTGGTGATGCGTCGCGATCCGCGCAGCGGCAAGCTGCTGGAGACGGTGCAGACGCTGCAGCAGGATGCACCCTCGGACCTCAAGTTCATCGAGTGATATCGATTGGCGTGATAATCGATACTGGCGCAATGAATTTTTGCGTGCGGCCTCGGCGGCGTAAGTTTGACCCAAGGCCCAAGCGGGCCACCGTCAAACCACCGCCGTCGAGGTCAGCCCAGATGAACTTCAATCTCTTCCCGGTTATTGCCGCATCCGCCATTTCCGCATCGGTCGTACTGCCGGCGCATGCCCATGCCGACAGTAGCGGCAAGGCCTCTGCCACCCACAGCTACACCGAGCAGTACCTGCGCCAGAGTGCCAACTTCCATGCGGCCTTGAGTGCCAAGCAGCACCACTGAGCCAGCCTGCTGCGGCCCCTGTGGGAGCGGCCTTGTGTCGCGAAAGGGGCGCACAGCGCCCCCAGGATTTGAGCGGTTTACTCTAAGAATGCAGGGGCCGCTGTGCGGCCCTTTCGCGACACAAGGCCGCTCCCACAGGGGACCGTGTAAAGCTGAGAGCTGTTCATTTGGCCATGACTGACCTGAACAGCTCCGAAGCCAGCCACCCCTCCAGCCAGCTCCGCACCCGCGGATAAGCCGCCTCGGCGAACCACTGCGGTTCGACCCCGGCAAACTGGCGCATCAGGGGTAGCAACGCGGCATCGGCAATGCTCGGGTGGTCGGCCAGCAGGTAGGGCCGGCCGGCCAGCAGGCCTTCGAGCTCCGCCAGCCAGGCCTCGGCCTGCTGGCGGTAATGCTCGCGGGAATGCTGCGGGTAACGCTCGGCATACTTGTACAGGTTCACCTGGGCCTTGAACGTGCTGTCGTTGCGCGCAATCAGCGCTTCAGCCTGCTGCGCCGCCGCAGGGTCAGCCTGTAGCTGCCAGTCCTGCGGGTCGTTTTGCGTCAGCGCCCAGCGCATGATGTCCAGGCTTTCTTCCAGTACCCCGGCACCGGTATCCAGCACCGGCACCGTGCCCTTGGGCGACAAGGCCAGCAGTGCTGCCGGCTTGTTCTTCATCGCCACCTCACGGATTTCCACCGCGCACCCGGCATAGCGCAAGGCCAGGCGCGCGCGCATGGCCCAGGGGCAGCGGCGGAACGAGTAGAGGATCACCCGCATACCTCCACGTCACTCAGGCCATTGCCCTGGCGGCGCACCTGGATTTGCACCGGGATACGCTCGTGCATTTCCTGCACGTGGGAGATCACCGCCACCTTGCGGCCCTGGGCCTGCAAGCCGTCGAGGGCGTCCATGGCCAGTTGCAGCGACTCGGGGTCGAGGCTGCCGAAGCCTTCGTCGATGAACAGCGATTCGATGCGCAGGGTGCTGGAGGCCATCGAGGCCAGGCCCAGGGCCAGGGCCAGTGAGACCAGGAAGGTTTCCCCGCCCGACAGCGAATGCACCGAGCGCAGTTCGTCGCCCATCTCGGTGTCCAGCACCAGCAGGCCCAAGGCGCTTCCGCCACGCTTGAGGCGGTAGCGGCGGGCCAGCTGGCGCAACTGGGTGTTGGCGTGGTGCAGCAGCAGATCGAGGTTGTAACCCTGGGCGATCTTGCGGAACACATCGCCCGAGGCTGAACCGATCAAAGCGTTCAGGCGCCCCCAGCGTTGCCATTGCTGATGGGCCTGTTCGATTTCTGCCGCCAACGCCTGGTGTGCCTGCTGGCGACGTTGGTCGTCGGCCTGTTGCGCGCGCAGTTCGGCGCACTGCTGCTCGTGGCTGGCCAGGCGCGCGCGCAGCCCGGTCAGGGCGTGCTCCAGGGCTTCGGCCGAGGTGTCCACGGTCATTTGCGTGGCGTGTTGTTGCAGGCGTTGTTCGCGCTCCTGCAGCAGCACACGGCCCTGTTCGATGGCTTTTTCGGCGTTTTGCAGGCGCTGGCGCAGTTCATTGACGTGCGCGTCATCCATGGCCAGCAGGCGATCCAGGCCGGCGTCATCCAGTTCCGGGTGCTCGCTGCGCCACTGGGCAATCTGGCCCTGCAACTGCTGGCACTCGGCGTCCAGCGCTTGCTGCTGCTGGACGTTGGCCTTGAGTTCACTGGCCAGTTGCACACCCTGGGTGCGCAGGTCTTGCAGGCGCTGGGCGGTGTCGGCGTCCAGGGCGCGGGCTTGCTCCAGCGTGCTGTTCATGTGCTGCTGCCAGGCTTCTGCACTGCTGTGCTCACCCAGCAGTTCGCCGAGTGAGGCCTGGGCCTGCTGGCGTTGTTCTTCGAGGACGGCCAGTTTCTGCTGCAACTGCTGCAGCCTTTGCACGCGCGCCTGTTGCTGGTCGTGCAACTTGTCCAGCTGTGCCTGACGGGCTTGTTGTTCTTCCAGTTCGTCCTTGCGCTGCTCCAGTTGCTGGAGGCGCTGGGCAATCTGCTGGTCGAGGGCGAGGAAGGCATTTGCCGGGTCTTCGTTGAGGGCCTTGAGGGCTTGCTCGGGCAATACGCCAGCGAGGTCGCTCAGCCCCTGCTGCAACTGCTGCTCATCGTTGGCCAGGGCCTGGTGCTGTTGCTCCAGATGACGCTGGGCCTGCTGCTGGGCGTCGTGGGCAGCCTGCAATTGCTGGTTGAGGCGGGCGGCATCTTTTTGCAGGGCGAGCAGGGCGCTCTGGCGCTTCTCGTCCTGGCCGATTTCTTCATCCAGGCGCCGCAACTGGCTGTCGAGCCAGGTGCTGCGGGCCTTGTCGTCCTGCGGGGCGAGGGCCGGCCACAGGCTGTGCGCCTGTACCTGGGCCACCAGCGGTTGCAGCTGTTCGCCCAATTGTTGCAGTTGCTGTTGGTAGTCCTTGAGCTGGGCATTCACCACGCCCAGCTGGGTACGCAGTTCCACCAGCGTGCCGTTGAGGGTTTCGACCTGCTTCTGCGCGGCCTCTTCTTCGGCCTGGTCATGGCGACCCAGGCTCTGCAGCAGCGCTTCGGGCTGATGAAACGGGTGCTCGGCGCTGCCACACACGGGGCAGGGTTCGCCGTCGCGCAGCTGGCCACGCAGTTCTTCGACGCTGGTGTTGCGCGCCAGGCGCTGGCGTTCCAGCAACTGGCGGGTGAGGGTCAGCGCTTGCTCGGCCGCTTCCAGCTCGGCCTTGGCGGCGGTGCCTTCGGTAATCAGTTGCTGGCGTTGCTGCATGGCCTGCTGCTGCCGTTCGCGCATGGCATCCAGCTGCTGGCGCAGGTCTTGTTCACGGCCATGCAGGCGCGACAGCTCCTCGACGGCGCGCTGTTGCTTGCGGTTATCCTGCAGCATGCCACCGAGCAGGTCGATTTGTTCGGCAAGGGCCTGCGGTTCGGCCTTGGCTTCACGGAATAGCAGGTCATAGGCGTCGCGCTCGGCCTGCAGGTGAGCATTGGCCTGGCTGGCCTGGGCCTGCAGGCCGGGCAGTTCATCACGGCCTTTGGCCAGGCGGCCACCAATCAGCATCACCTGCTTGAGCTGCGGCAGATAGGCGTGCCAGGCATCGGCCAGGCCCGCCAGGTGCTGGCTGTCGGCCAGTGCGGTGTCGATGTTGGCCAGTTGCTGCAGGCTGCGCTGCTGGTTGGCTTCCAGCTGCTGCACCTGCTGCTGGCCCTCGGCGACCTGTTGTTCAGCCTGTTGGCCGGTGCTGCGCTGCGCGGCCAGCTCCTGGCCCAGGCGGGCCACGTTGTCCTGGGCGGCAAAGGCCTGACGCAGGCGTGGTGCGTTCTCGCTGTGCCGGGCCTGGCGGTCGGCAAGCGCTTGGCGTGCGGCGCTCAGCGCCTGTTCGAGCTCGAGGGTGCGCAGTTGCAGCTCGGTTTGCTGTTGCTGTTGCTCAGCGATCTTCGCGGCCATGGGTGCCAGTTGCGCAGCCAGCGCCTGCTGGCGGTGGAACTGGTGGCGCTGCGGGGCAAGGCGTTCCAGGCGTACGAGGTCCAGGCGGGGTTCGGCCAGTTGTTGCCAGCTGTGTTCGGCGGCCTGCAGCGCGGTGCCGGCTTCGGCATGCTGGGCCTGCAGCTGGCGTTGCTCATTCAGCCAGTTGCGTTGCTGCTCCAGTTGGCGCTCGCCGGCCTGGTCGGCCTTGAACTGCTGCTGCGCCTGCTCCAGGCGCTGGTCCAGTTCGGTGCGGGCTTCGGCGGCCATTGGTAACAGGTGGCTGGCGCGGTCCTTGAGGGCGTTGTGGGCCTCGGCGGCTTCACGGGCCTTGCTGAAGGCACGCTGGCCCAGGCGGGTGTAGATGGTGGTGTTGGTGAGCTTTTCCAGCAGCTCGCTGCGCTCTTTGTCGTCAGCCTTGAGGAAGGCCCCGAACTCGCTTTGAGCCAGCATCACCGCACGGGTGAACTGCTCGAAGTTCAGGCCCAGGCGGGCTTCGACCAGTTGCTTGTATTCGTTCTTGCCGCTGCCCAGCACCTGTTCGCTGTCCAGGTCGTAGAAGCTCTGGCGGCTGTGTTGCAGCTTGCCATTGGCCTTGTCGCGGGCGCGGTTGGCTTCCCAGCGGGCGCGGTAGCGGCGGCCGTCGATACCGATGAAATCGACCTCGGCGAAGCCACTGCCGGTGCCCCGGCGCAGCAGGTTGCGCGGGTCGTAGGTGGGGATTTCGCCATCGGCGTCGGGCACCTTGGCCTCGCGGCCAATGTCGTTCAGGCGTGGCACCGTGCCAAACAACGCCAGGCACAGGGCGTCGAGCAGCGTGCTCTTGCCCGCCCCGGTGGGCCCGGTGATGGCAAACAGGCCAGCGCTGGCCAGCGGCTCGGCGGTAAAGTCGATTTCGACCGGGCCGGCCAGCGATGCCAGGTTCTTCAAGCGAATGGCGAGAATCTTCATGGCTGCTCCTCTTCCTGCTGCACGTCCTGCAACAGCAGGGCAAAGTCGGCCAGCGCCTGCTCATCTGCGGGGTTGCCATAAGCCTGCTCCCAGGCGCGGCTGAACAGGTCCTGCGGGGTCATCTGGGAAAGCTCGACAAAGGCCAGGTCATCGTCTTCGGCGTTATTGCGGCCGGCGTATTCGGCGCTGATGCGGATCAGCCGCACTGCCTTGCCTTCCAACGCCGTTTCAATCTGCTGGCGCAGGTCGGGTTGCGGCTCGTCCAGTATCACCCGCACCTCCAGCCAGGGCTGGCGGTTGGGGTCTTCGAGCAGGTCGATCACGGGCAGGTCGGCCAGTTGTTGCAGCAGTTCGCCGAGCGGCGCCGGGCCGACCCGTTGCAGGGCCACCGCGCGCGGTACCGGGCGCGGTTCGACGCTGACCAGGTCGGTGCCGTCCAGCTCCACTTCCAGCACCTGGTGCGGGTAGTTGATTTCGGCGAACGACAGCGGGATCGGCGAGCCGCTGTAGCGGAGGCGTTCTTCGCGGTTGACCTTCTGCGGCTTGTGCAGGTGGCCCAGGGCGACATAGCTGATGGCCTTGTCGAACAGCTTGGCCGGCAGTGCCTCGGCGTTGCCGATGATCAGGCTGCGCTCCGAGTCCTCCGACACCGAGCCACCGGCCATGTGCGCATGGCTGATGGCGATCAGCGCCTGGTCTTTCTTGCGCTTTTTCTGCGCGGCGGCGATCAGTTGCTGATGCACCTGGGTGATGCCTTGCAGATAGTCGTCGCCCAGGTTCGGGCCGGTGACCTCGGCCGGGCGCAGGAAGGGCAGGGCCAGGCACCAGGCGGCGACCTTGCCGCGGCCGTTGGTCAACGGGATCAACAGGCGCTCGGCATCCAGCTGGCCTTCATCCAGCCAGTGCACACGGCCCAGGGCATGGGTGCGCAGACGGCGCATCAATGCGGCGGGCAGCTCGATGCGCGAGCCGGAGTCGTGGTTGCCGGCGATCATCACGATGTCCAGCTTGGGCTGTTGCTCATGGGCCTGGACGATGAAGTCGTAGAGGCGCTCCTGGGCTTTGACCGGCGGGTTGACCGTGTCGAAGATGTCGCCGGCAATCAGCAGCGCATCCGGCTGGCGCAGGCGCAGCTGGCCGAGCAGCCAGTCGAGGAAGCAGGCGTGTTCGAAGTCGCGTTCCTGGCCGTGCAGGCTTTGGCCCAGGTGCCAGTCGGAGGTATGAAACAGACGCATGGATGACCTGTTGGTGTCGAGTCGGGCAAGCGGGGAAAGGGCGGTATGGTAACCCAGGGATGGGGTCGCTGTGCGGCCCAATCGCGGGCAGCCAGCGCGCACAGGTATTGCACAAGGCTCAATGCATGCGCTGTATCTGTGGGAGCGGCCCTGCGTCGCGATAGGGCCGCACAGCGACCCCGGCAATCTTGCGATGATGCAAGTATCCTGGGGCGCTGCGCACCCCTTTCGCGACGCAAGGCCGCTCCCACAAGGGCCGCGCTCGCCTGGCATTTTTGCCAGTTGCAGTGCCGTTGTTCATGACTGAAAAATTGTGCTCGGGCAGACTGCAACTGGCTCACTTGCATGAGGCTAGGCGATGGCAACCTTGACGCAGGTCTATACGGCATACGGGTACTCCGAACGGCCATCGAACACCACAGTACTCGGCTTCAATGGTGAGCGGCTGGCCGTCGAGTTGGCGAGTTACCTGCTGGGCAATGGGTATCGAGCGTTTAGCCCGGTTCTGATGCGCTTCCACTCACCGGATAGCCTCAGCCCATTTGGGGAGGGGGGACTGAACAGTTATGCCTATTGCTCGAATGAGCCTGTGAACCGGCGGGATCCCACCGGGCATGGATTTGAACGCAACGTTGTTACACGCCGGCCTATCCGGAGCAAACGTGATCCCACCGGGCAAGGATTTGAACGCAACGTTGTTACACGCCGCCCTATCCGGATCAAACTTGATCCCGCAAAAAAAATGCAGGCGCTGCCTGCGGAGCGGCTGGTTCAGAAGTACAACACGCTCGGCTGGCAAATGATCGAAAACAAACTTTCAAATCCCAGGACAACGCAAAGCCAGCTCCACGACCAGCAAATGCTGCTGATCAATAAGTTGGCATCCAGGCAGGTCAAGAAAGGTCCTTCGCCGCAAACGATTGAATTACAAAGCAAGGTGTCGAGTGCAACGCCAATGATCCACGGACTGTTGAATTCGAATGATCCGTTCCCCCCCAGGTTTGGTCCTGCCGAGTCGATCGCAGAACCACCCTCGCAGACAGCTGAGCGGCTCCGCGGCGATGAATGGTTTTAACCGTATCGTCCAGGTATTCGCAGTTCATCGTTGGAGCAGCTGTCTTGCGCAAGCGCTAAAAGCTTGCGCGGTCAGCGTGGGAGCGGGTTTACCCGCGAAGAGGTCGGCCCAGGCAGCGCATTACTTGGGATAAAGCGGCGGCAAGCTGCCGTTGTCACCCGTCGGCAGCAGCACCTGCTCAGCCGGCGGAATGGTGCCAATCGCCCGCCATAAATCCTCACCCTGCCAATACTGGCCACTCTCGCTATACAACGCCCCGTTCAACCCATCCAGCGCATCCGACAACGGCACGAAGCGCGCGGCCATCTCGGCCAAGGTTTCCGGTTGTTGCCGGGCCCACGCATCCAGCGCCTGGCGCGTGGCCTGGGGGTCGTTGGCCTGGCACGCACGCTTGAGGTCGTCCAGCAAGGTACGTGGGCTTGGCCCGTTCTGCGCCGCGCGCAGCACCGCAGGCCGCGAGCGGGCGCGCCACCACAGGGCAAAGCCCAGCACGGTGGTCAGGGCGAACACCAGTGTGGCCAGTTGCCAAGGCCACAGCAGGGTGCTGGCGCTGCTGTTGTCGCCCACAGGGGTGTCTGCGCTTAGCGCCGGGTTGTCCTGCACATTCAGGGTGCGCGCCGGCAGGCTGCTGTGTTCCAGATGGTCTTCGCGGGTGTTCCACCAGGCCACTTCCAGCGCCGGCAAGGTCAGCGTACCGGCGTGAGTCGGCACCAGGGCTTCGCGTTCTTCGCGGTTGGCGGTCATGCCGCGCTCGCTGATTTCGTTGCGCAGCAGCGGTTGGTCAGGGTAGCGGCGCAAGCCGATGATCTCTGTGGCGGGCAGCGGCGGCAGTTGGGTGCTGGACAAGCCCTCGGCACGCAAGGTGATGTTGCGCGTCAGCGAGTCGCCAATCTGCACCTGCTGGCTGCCCGGGTCGGGGTTCCAGTGCTCTTCCAGGGTCAGGCTGCGGGCTGGCAACCATGGTACGCCAGCGGGCCAGGCCGCGGGAATCGGCCGCACGGTGAGGCGCAAGGGCAGCGAACTGACCTGCACCTGGCGGCCGGCGCGCGCCGTGCCATTGGCTTGTGGCGCTTCGTCGTTGCTGGCGGCGGCAGTGGCGGTAAAGGTCAGTGAGGGAATGTCGAGGCTGCCACTTTGCTGGGCGTACACCGCATAGCGGGTTTCGATCACGCCATGACGCACGCCGTTGATTTCCTTTTCATACGTGCGCGATTCGCCTAGTGGCTCGACCTTGGCGTTCTCCAGTTGCAGCGGGCTGAGGCTGCTGTCGTCGTACAGCGCCACCGAATGGTAGATGCGCAGGGTCAGCACAGCCTGGGCCTGGACGTAGACGTCGTTGCTGTCCAGGGTCGCTTCGATGAACACTTGCGAGGCGCTGTCCTGGCGGCTGGCATCGGCTTGCAGCACTTGCAGTTCGATGGCCTGGCTGTGCGACTGGCCCAGTTGCAGCTCGGGAATGCGCAGGCTGCCGCTGCGCCGTGGCAGCAGGGTGATGATCCAGCGGGTACTGGCGCGGGTTTCACCGTCCAGGGTGTGCAGGCTGTTCAGCTGGCGCGTGCCGCGCACTTCAAAGTCACCTTCCAGGGCGCGCAGGTCGGGCTTGCCGAACTCGGTGACGTCCTGGCTTTCCAGGGTCAGCTCCAGGCTCTCGCCGGCTTCCAGGCGGGTGCGGTCAACGCTGGCTTGCAGCAGCGGCTCGGCCTGGGCCAGCACGGCCCATACCAGGGTGAGCAGAAAGACGCCGAAGCGACTCATCGTGGGGTTTCCTGATGCAATTGCTGTTCATACCAGAATTTGCGCCGCAGCAGCTCCGCCGGGTTATCGGGGATCTCCCGCAGCCATTGTTCCAGGGCTTGGCGCTGCTCGGTGTCGAGGCTGGTCGAAACCGGGCGCTGTGGCGGCTGGGTGACATTGTCGTCAGCACCCGCCTGGTTGCCGGGCGCGGCCTGGCTGTTATTGCTGCTTTCACCGGGTTGTTCGGCGTTGGCCTGTTCGTCGCTGCCGGGCGTGCCTTGGGCCGGGCTGCTGGCCGAGCTGCTATTGCCTTCGGTTTCACTGCCGGGTGTACCTTGGGCATCGCTGCTGGCTGACTGCTCCTCGGCCTTGGCCTCGCGCTGTTGCAGCAGTTGTTGCACCAGCGCCTGGTTGTCCAGCGCGGGTTGCAGGTCTGGCTGGCGCTCCAGGGCTTGCTCGTAGGCGTCCAGGGCGGCCTCCAGTTCGCCGCTGCGGGCCAGGGCATTGCCTCGATTGTAGTGGGCGGCGGCTGTGTCGCCTTGGGAAAATGCCTCGGCGGCACCGGCATAGTCGCCGGCCTGGTACAGCGCCATGCCGCGCCACTGTGGGTTCTGGAAGTGGCGTGCGGCGCTGGCCGGGCGGTTTTGTTCCAGCAGGCGCTGGCCTTGCTGGTCGGGGCGCAGCCACAGGTCGTTGAACTCAAAGGCCTGGCTCGGCTGTGGCAGGGCCAGCAGCAGTGGCAGGCAGAACAGCCAGCCACGACGGCCGGCGCAGGCGGCCAGCAACAACAACGGGATCAGCAGCCAGTAACCCTGGTCGGCCCAGCTGTCCAGTTGCAGGGTCTGGCCGTCATTGCGTGCGGTGCGCGGGTTGTCGAACAGGCCCAGCCCGCGCAGGTCGAGGTCGTCGATGCGGGCATGCCGGTAGCGTCCGCCCGTGCCGTTGATGAAGCCTTTGAGGCTGGCGCTGTCCAGCCGTGGCAATAGAATGCCGCCCTGGTCGTCCTTGAGGTATTCGCCGCTGGCCTGGCGTACCGGCGCGCCTTCGCGGCTGCCAATGCCCAGCATCAGCAGGCTTGGGCCTTGACGGCCGAGGGCCTGGCTGATGCCTTGCCGTTCCTGGGCACTCAGCGACGAGCCGATCAACAGCAAACGCCCTTGGCCCAGGCCACTCTGGGCCAGCAAGGCCAGGCCTTTTTGCACGGCCAGGTCGGCGCGTTGGCCAGGTTTTGGCATGATCGACGGGTCGATGGCCTCCAGCAGGTTGCGGGTGGTGGCCAGGTCATCGGACAGCGGCACCAGGGTGTGCGCCGAGCCGGCATACACCACCAGCGCAGTCTGGCTGTCACGGCGGCGTTCGAGCAGGTCGAGCACCTTGCGCCGGGCCTGCTCCAGGCGGTTGGGCGGGCTGTCGTCGGCGAGCATCTGCGGGGTCAGCTCCAGCAGGATCACCAAGGGGTCGGCCGGGCGCTGGCGGTTTTCTTCCACGCGCTGCCAGCTGGGCCCGAGCAGGGCCAGGATCACCAGCGCCCAGGCCAGGCCCAGTGCTATCCACGGCAGCTTGCTTGCGCTGCCGCTGCCACCGCCCAGCAATACGCCGTGGAAGGCCGGCGGCAAGATCATCTGCCAGCGCCCGGCGCGCTTGCGCCGGTGCCACAGCTTGTACAGCAGCCAGCCGAGCAGCGGCACGGCCAGCAACCACAGCGGGCGAAGCCATTGGGGCCACAGTTCGATCATCGCCGCCTCCTCAGGCGCAGGCGCTTCAGACGCTGGCGCCATTCCGGGTGCGGCTGCAGGAAACGCGGCTTGCGCAGCAGGCGTTGCAACAGGTTGTCGGGCCATTGCACGGCCACCACCAGCAGCACGCTGAGCAGCAGCGCCAAGGCCAGGGGCCAGGCGTACAGGGCCTGGGCCGTGCGTGCCTGGGTAGGCTGTTGGGCTACCGGCTCCAGCTGGTCGAGGGCGTCGCCGATGGCGCCCAGTTCGGCGCCGTCATGGGCACGGAAATAGGCACCGTGGGTGATGTCGGCGATTTCCTTGAGCGAGGCCTCATCCAGGTCCAGGCTCGGATTCAGGCCAAGCAAGCCGGGGGTGCCACTGGCTTCGGGGTTGGCGCCAATGCCGATGGTGTAGATACGCACCCCTTCCTGGGCGGCCAGGCGAGCGGCGGTCAGCGGGTGGATTTGCCCGCCGTTGTTGGCGCCGTCGGTGATCAGCACCAGTACCCGGCTTTGTGCTGGCCGTTGGCGCAGGCGTTTGACCGCCAGGCCAATGGCGTCACCGATGGCGGTGTTTTTGCCGGCGATGCCGATTTGCGCCTCCATCAGGAATGTACGCACGGTGCGCCGGTCGAAGGTGAGCGGCGCCTGCAGGTAGGCCTGGCTGCCGAACAGGATCAGGCCCACACGGTCGCCTTCACGGTCTTGCAAGAAGTCGCCCATCAGCGCCTTGACCAGGTCGAGGCGGCTGATGTCTTCGTTTTTCCACTGCATGTCGGGGAAGTCCATCGACCCGGACACGTCCACCGCCACCAGCAGGTCGCGGCCGCTGGCGGCCACCGGCACCGGATCGCCCAGCCATTGCGGGCGGGCGGCGGCGCATAGCAGCAACAACCAGATGACCACGAACGGCGCCTGCTGGCGCCAGGTGGGCAGGTTGAGCCGTGCGCGGCGCCCGGCCAGGCCTTCCAGCTCGTTGAGGAAGCCTACCTTGAGCACCGGCTCCCCGCTGTCGGCGGCCGGCAGCAGCAGGCGCGCCAGCCACGGCAGCGGCAACAGGGCGAAGACCCACGGCCAGGCCAGTTCAAACATGCTTGCGGATCCAGGTTTCGACGGCTTGGCTGAGCCCGGCAATGGCCTTGTCGTCGAGCTTGCACTCAGGCTTGTAGGCGCCTTCGACCAGTATCATCCAGCGGGTCAGGCCGGCAGCCGGGCAGCGGTTGTCGAGAAATGCCAGCCACTGGCGGCCGTTGAGGGTGTGGCTGTTGGCACCTGGATAGTGGCTGCGGCACAGGCGCTTGAGCAGGGCATTGATCTGTTGCAGCCAGGCGCCGGCCGGGGCGCCGTCGTAGGGGCGCGGCAGGCGCGCCAGCTCGGCCAGGGCGGCCACGCGCACCGGGTCGAGCGGTTGTTCGGCGCGCACGATGCGGCGTTTGCCCGGGCGCCAGCGGCGCAGCCGCCACAGGCCCCAGCCCAGCAATGGCAGCACGGCCAGCAGCAGCCACCAGCCCGGTGCCGGCGGCCACAGGCCGACAGGCGCAGGCTCGATCAGTGGGTGCAACTGGTCGAGCGGGTTCATGACGCGCTCCTTGGCCGCTGGGCGTTCAGGTACTCGCGCAGTTGCTCGATCATGTCGCTTTGGGTGCTCAGCGGCATCAACACGACGCGCAGTTTCTGGGCCATCAGCTCCCAGCGCTCGATGCGTGCTTCGGCCTGCTTGCGATAGGCCTGGCGCAGGTTGGCGTCCAGGGTGTCGAGTTCCAGCTGCGCGCCCCGTTGGGCAAAGCGTAACAGGCCGGCGGCAGGGAGGGCGTGGTCGAGCGGGTCGGAGACTGGTAGCAGCAACAAGTCGCAGTGGCGCGAAAGCATGGCCAGGTGCTGTTCGCACTGCGCGGTCAGCGCACGTTCGTCGCAAATGACAATGGCCAGGCTGCCAGGGCGCAGTACCTCTCGCGCCCGGCGCAGGGCCAGGCCAAGGCTGTCGGCCTGGGGCACGGCTTCGGTGTGCAGCGACTGGTTGACCTTGGCCAGGCGGTTGAGCAGTTGCAGCAGGCTCTGCTTGCTGCGCCGGGGCTTGATTTCGTGAGGGTCGTTGTCACCGAACACCAACCCGCCGATGCGGTCGTTGTGGCCCAGTGCGGCCCAGCCGAACAGTGCCGCAGCCTGGGCCGCCAGCACCGACTTGAACAGCAGGCCCGAACCAAAGAACAGCCGTTGGCTTTGCTCGACGAGGATGAAGATCGGCCGCTCGCGCTCTTCGTGGAACAGCTTGGTGTGCGGTTCCTGGGTGCGTGCAGTGACCCGCCAGTCGATGTTGCGCACATCGTCGCCGGCCTGGTACACGCGCACCTGGTCGAAGTCCACCCCGCGCCCGCGCAGCTTGGAATGGTGCAGGCCCACCAGCGGGCTGCGCTGGCCGGGCTTGGAAAACAGCTGGATTTCGCGCACGCGGTGGCGCATGTCGATCAGCTCGGCAAGGCCGATGCGGATGCCGGGTTCGGCCAGCTGCGCGGTGGGCATTGGGTCAGGCAACGGCGACGACGTCGAGGATGCGCTGGACCACACGGTCCTGGTCGATCCCCGCCGCCTCGGCCTCGAACGACAGGATGATGCGGTGGCGCAGCACGTCGAACAGCACGGCCTGGATGTCTTCGGGGCTGACGAAGTCCCGCCCGGCCAGCCAGGCGTGGGCACGCGCGCAGCGGTCCAGCGAGATGGAACCGCGTGGGCTGGCGCCGTAGGCGATCCAGTCGGCCAGCTCGGTGTCGAACTTGGCCGGGGTGCGGGTGGCCATCACCAGTTGCACCAGGTATTCCTCCACCGCGTCGGCCATGTACAGGCCGAGGATTTCCTTGCGCGCAGCAAAGATGGCCTGCTGGCTGACCCGGCGCTCGGGCTTGGTTTCGCCGCCCAGCGCTTCGCCACGGGCTTGCGCCAGGATGCGCCGCTCCACGGCTGCGTCGGGGAAACCGATTTTAACGTGCATCAGGAAGCGGTCGAGCTGGGCTTCGGGCAGGGGGTAGGTACCTTCCTGCTCAATCGGGTTCTGCGTGGCCATGACCAGGAACAGCGGCGACAGGTCGTAGGTGCTGCGGCCCACGCTGACCTGGCGCTCCGCCATGGCTTCGAGCAGTGCCGACTGCACCTTGGCCGGGGCGCGGTTGATTTCGTCGGCCAGTACCAGGTTGTGGAAGATCGGCCCCTGCTGGAACACGAAGCTGCCGGTTTCCGGGCGGTAGATTTCGGTACCGGTGATGTCGGCCGGGAGCAGGTCTGGGGTGAACTGGATGCGATGGAACTGCGCCTCGATGCCTTCGGCCAGTTCTTTGATGGCCTTGGTCTTGGCCAGGCCCGGGGCACCTTCGACCAGCATGTGGCCGTCGGCCAGCAGCACGATCAACAGCCGTTCGACCAGTTTCTCCTGGCCTAGGATCTGGGTAGAAAGAAAGGTGCGCAGCGCGGTCAGCGCTTCACGGTGTTCCATCAGTGACGGTTCCTGGTATGGGGCCGCAGGCGGGGCTGAAGGCAGCTGCCCTGGCAAGGGGTGATACTTTAATCCATCCGGGGGGGTGGCGACCAATGGCGGCTGGGAAATTTATCCAGCCCTGGGCCTTGTATATACAGAAATGTCCTGCAAGTGGCTGGCCAAAGGCCGATGTTCTGCGGCGGGGTCCTGGCGCCTGCTTGTGCTTCTGACGCAAGCAGGAGCACAACGATGGAACTGAACAGCTGCAGTAATGAAGCCGCTGCGCCGCTCACTTTGAGGTTCGGCGTGTTTTTCGACGGCACGGGTAACAACCAGCACAATGCGATATCGGCGGATGCGAACGGCGACAAAGGCGCCAGTTATGCCAACGCCTTGAGCAATGTGGCCCTGTTGCATGCGCTGTACCCGGCGCAGGCGGCCGATACGGGCGGGGCCATGGCGTTTCTGAAATGTTATGTGGAGGGGGTGGGTACCCGAGCCGGTGAGGCGGATGGCACCTATGCCTCGGCCACCGGGCGTGGCCACACGGGGGCGCAAGCGCGGGTTACCGAAGCCTTGGCGGGGCTTGCCGGGCAACTGCGCGACTGGCGCCGGGCGCATCCGCAGGCCATGCTGGCGCAGGTCGAGTTCGACCTGTTCGGCTTCAGCCGCGGTGCGGCGGCAGTGCGTCATCTGGCAAATCTGCTGCACGACGACGGCGCCAGGCTGCTGGCAGTACCGTGCAGTATCACGATCAATTTCATCGGCCTGTTCGACACCGTGGCTGCGATCATTGCGCCGTTGCAGGGCGATTTCGACCCTGCCGACGACCGCCATGGCGGCTTGCGGCTGGGCCTGGGTACCGGCATTGCCCGTCATGTGGTGCAACTGGTGGCGGGGGATGAGCAGCGGCACAACTTCCCATTGGTGAGCAGCGGTCACGACATCGTGTTGCCGGGTGTGCATTCGAATATTGGTGGTGGTTACCCGAGCAGTACGCAGGAGCGGGTACTGCTGTGCAAACCGCAGTCACAGCGTGTGATGCGGCGCGTCTGCGCTGAACAGACCCGCGCATATGCCAAGGTAAGTGCGTTGTTGGCGTCGGCATTTGGCGGCTTGGGCGCGCGGGTGATTACCTGGGAAGAAGCGATTGCCGGTGGGCGGCCAGAGGAGGCGCAAAAGCAGGTGTATGCGGCGGTGTACCGGGAGCGGGAGGTGGCGGGGCAGCTTTCGCGGGTGTACCTGAGTGTCATGCGTGAGCTGGCGGTGCGTGCGGGGGTGCCGTTTGAGCCGTTGGGTGGGCAGGCTGAGCATGGGGTGCCGGCTGATTTGCTGGAGATCAGCCGCAAGTTGCATGCGTTTGCCCTGGGTGAATGTGAACAGCCTGGCCTGACCGGGGATGAGCAGCGGTTGTTGCGTGACAGGTATGTGCACACCTCGGCGAACTGGAATGCGCTGAAGGGGTTGCGCAACAGTGTGCTGGATATGTTGTTCATCAACCGGCCAGCGGCAGGCGGTCGGGTGGTGCATCCGAACCCGGTAGCTTTATCAACCTGAACCGGCCTCATCGCCGGCAAGCCGGCTTCCACACGGATCGCGCCGCACTCAAGAGGTGTGGAGTCCTGTGGGAGCTGGCTTGCCGGCGAAAGGGCTGCAAAGCAGCCCTAGGGTCTAAGCCAGCTGGCGACGCTTACTGGCTAAATATGCCTCCTGCGCCAGGGTCAGCAGCACGGTCAGCAGCATGAACACCACCGAAGCGATGAAGATGCCTTCGGGCAGGCGCTGATCGAGCATCCAGCCGAATGCAATGGGCCCGAGAGCGCCGCCGATGTTGAAGCCGGTCGAGACCAGCCCGAAGGTTTTACCCTCGGCACCACGGGGTGCCGCCGCCTTGACCAGCATGTCCCGCGACGGCGCGATGACCCCGGTCAGCAAGCCGATGGCCCCCAGTACCGCTACCAATGCCCAGTCCCGCACCAGCCCCAGCGCCACCAGCGTCGTCAGCGCCGCCGCCAGGGCAAAGGCCATGGCCGCCACCAGGCCATGGCGGCGGGTGCGGTCAGCCAGGGCTCCGCCGCACAAAACGCCCACTGCACTGCTGAGCAGAAACGCCGTGAGCGCCGTGTTGGCCCAGGCCAGGGTCAGGCCTTGGCCCTGGACCAGGGCGGCCACGGAGAACTTCTCGATGGCACTGGTGCTCAGGTTCAGCAGGATGAACAACACCGTCAACACACCGATCATCGGCGAGAGCAAGCGCACGCGGCCAGGCGCAGCAGCACGGCCGGCGTCACTTTTGTTGCCATGCCCGCAAACCTGATAAATGCCGCTGCGTGGCACAGAGATCAGCAGCAGCGCGGCAATACCTACCACCGCACCTGCTGCCAGGGCGGCCTGGGTACCGAACACGGCGGCGATGCCGAGAAATACCGCTGGCGTTACCGCCGAACCGAGGAAACCGGCGAACGTATGGATCGAGAACGATCGCCCCAGGCGGCCTGCTTCAATGCCGTTGACCAGCAACGCGTAGTCGGCAGGGTGATAGACGCCATTGGCCAGCCCGGCCAAGGCCATCGCTACCAGCAATACCGCATAGCCGGGGCTGACCGCCAGCATCAGGAAACTGAGACTGCCCAGCAGCAACCCGGCCTTGAGCACCTTGCGCGCACCGTAGTGGTCGACGGCAAAGCCCAGCGGTGCCTGCACCAAGGCAGAGACGATGTTGAACACCGCCAGGGCCACGCCAAGCTCGACGAACCTCACGCCCAGCAGGCCGGGGAGGACGGGCAGCAATGCCGGGATCAGCATGATGTGCACATGGCTGACAAAGTGCACGGCAGCAATTTGGGTAAGAAGCTTGGGGCCAGCTTGGGGCATGTCGATACCTGTCGAACGGCGTGGATACAGGGCGCAGGGTAGGTTGGTTGTAAGCTGTCTATCGGGATGAACGGCTGGCGCGTGGCAGGCGCCCGTTCAGCACGGCATACGCCAGCAGGCCAATGACCAGCCCCCAGAAGGCCCCGCCAATGCCGAACAGGCTGATGTTGGCCGCCGCCGCCAGGAAGGTGATCAGTGACGCTTCGCGCGAGCTGGCATCCGCCATTGCGCCGGCCAGGCTGGCACCGATGGTGCCCAGCAGGGCAAGGCCGGCCAGAGTCGTGATAAAGGTACCTGGCAGCGCCATGAACACACTGGCCAGGGTGACCCCGAACACCCCCACGCCGATGTAGCAGACACCGGCAGCAATCCCCGCCACCCAGCGCTTGCCCGGGTCTTCATGGGCTTCCTTGCCGGTGCAGATGGCCGCCGTGATAGCGGCGATGTTGAAGGCGTGGGAACCGAATGGCGCCATCAGCAATGAGCCCAGGCCCGTGACCGCGACGATCGGGTTGGCGCTGGTCTTGAAACCGTCGTTGCGCAGCACCAGCATGCCTGGCATGTACTGGCCGGTGAGTGTGATCAGGAACAATGGCAGGGCCACGCTGAGGGCGGCGTTGAGGGTGAAGGTGGGCGCGGTGAACACTGGGGAGGCGAATTCCAGCTGCAATGCCGTCAAGCCTGCTTGCCCCTGCAGCAGCAGGTAGCCCAGGCCCAGGAGCAGAATGCCAACCACGGCATAACGGGCGGTGAAGCGTTTGAATGCCACATAGGCCGCAATCAGCAGCCCGGCCAGGACGGGGTCGAGCGACAGGCTGGCAAAGGCGCCGATACCGAACTGCAGCAGGATGCCCGCCAGCAGCCCGGCGGCAATGCCGCCAGGGACCACCCGCACCAGGCGCTCGAAGCACCCGCTCAGCCCCAGCACCACGAAGCCCGCGGCCGACAGCAGGTAGGCACCGATGGCTTCGCTGTAGGGCACGCTGGCCAGGGCGGTGACCAGGAATGCTGCGGCTGGCGTGGACCATGCCGTGATTATCGGCTCGCGGCTGTACCAGGACAGCAACAGGCCGCTGAGGCCGACGCCGATCGACACGGCCCAGACCCATGATGACGTCAGCTCTGGACTCAGCCCGGCCACCTTGGCCGCCTGGAACACCAGGATGAAGGTGCCGCCATAGTTGACGATGACCGAAACGAGCCCGGCTATCACGGGGTGAAGGAGGTCTGTAGGCCGAAACGGGGTTGAAGAGCTTTGTGCAGGCGCGTCCATGGTTGCCTCTGGTGAAGGTCGGGTGCAGCAGGGGCCCGGCTGCGAGGTGCCGCCGGGCAGGTTTCAAGGTCAGTTGGCCAGTTCGGTCAGCAGGCTTTTCAGGTAGTTGCTGCCTTGCGCATCCAGCGGCTGCAGGGGAAGGCGCGGCGCGCCGACATCCTGGCCGAGCATTTTCAGGCCGGCCTTGATGGTGGTGGGCAGGCCACGGCGGGTGATGTATTCCAGCAGCTCGAACTGGCGGTAGAACAGCGCGCGCGCTTGGGCCAGGTCGCCTTGCTGCACGGCGTCCCACAGCGCCAGGTTCAGGGCTGGTATCAGGTTGGGTGCGGCGGTGCACCAGCCCGTGGCGCCAGCCACCAGGGCTTCCAGAGTGAGCGGGTTGCAACCGTTATAGAAGGCCACCCGGCCGTCGGTGGCCTTGAACAGGCGGTGCATGCGCTGAATGTCACCGGTGCTTTCCTTGACCATGGTCACATTGGGCACTTCGCCGAGGATGCGCAGGATCAGCTCCACCGACAGGTCGGTGCCGCTGGTGCCCGGGTTGTTGTAGAGCATGATCGGAATGTCGATGGCCGCGCCGACGGCCTTGTAGTGGGCAACCACTTCGGCTTCGGTGAGCTTCCAGTAGGAAATGGGCAGCACCATCACTGCTGTGGCACCGCAGGCCTGGGCGAGGCGGGCACGCTGCACGGTACGGGCGGTTGTCAGGTCGGATACGCTGACCACGCTGGGTACGCGGCCGGCAATGCGTGCCTGGCTGAAGCGCACCACGGTTTCCCATTCGCTGTCGGACAGGTAGGCCCCTTCGCCGGTGCTGCCCAGCGGTGCGATGGCGTGCACGCCGTCTGCGATCAGGCTGTCGATGGACGTGCCCAGGGCATCAAGGTCGAGCGTGCCCTCAGCCGTGAAGGGAGTGATGGTGTAGCCGATAACGCCGCGAATTACAGGTGTAGACATGACCAGGCACCTTTGCCGTTGTTGAGGAAAGAGTACAGCTTCGATCAGCCCAGGCAGTCGCCATGGGCACGCAAGGCACGGCGTGCGTAGTAGCTGAACGCGGCGCCATGACGTTTGGGGGTGGAGATCCAGTCGTGGGCTTCTTTGCCCAGTGCCTCAGGGATGGGGCGGATGTCACCGGCGCCCATGGCCAGCAATTGCATCTTTGCTGCGCGCTCGAACAGCAGGGCGAGCACGCAGGCTTCCTCGATCGAGCCACCGGCAATCAGCAGGCCGTGGTGGGAGAGCAGGATTGCACGCTTGTCGCCAATCGCCTTCGCGATGATTTCACCTTCCTCGTTGCCCACCGGTACGCCTGGCCATTCCTTGAGGAATGCGCAGTCGTCGAACAGCGGGCAAAGATCCATGTGCGAGATGGCCAACGGCACCTCAAGCATCGACAGGGCGGCGCTGTGCAGCGGGTGGGTGTGGATGATGCAGTTGACGTCGGGGCGGGCCCGGTACAGCCAGCTATGGAAGCGATTGGCCGGGTTGGCCATGCCGCGGCCTTGCAGCACGGTGAGGTCTTCGTCCACCACCAGCAGGTTGGAGGCAGCGATTTCGTCGAAGCCCAGGCCCAGTTGCTGGGTGTAATAGGTGCCAGGTTCCTGCGCACGAGCGGTGATCTGCCCGGCCAGGCCGGAGTCGTGGCCGCCATCGAACAGGATGCGGCAGGTGAGGGCAAGCTTTTGTCGGGCGGTGTAGGTGTTGTCGGCCAGGGCCGTCAGCATCTGCTGCTGGGCCAGCTTGACCAACTGGTCCTTGGGGATGTGCATGGTGGTCGTCATGGGCGGTACCTGCATGGGAAAGGGCGGGCGCTGGCTGTTCGTCGTGATGGCGTCGCCAGGACACATGGCGATCTTAATGACACTTTGTGTCATGCGCAAGCATTGTGTCATTCAAAAGGGGGGGCTGGCTGGCAACCCTCTGAAAGCTAGCGCGATCAAGGTGGGAGCCACTGTCTTGCTCAATGTCTAGAATCTAGCGCGGTCCCTGTGGGAGCGGGCTTGTCCCGCGAACACGGGCGAAGCCCGTGCCATTCACTGCGCGGGTTGCAGGCTTATGCAGTACCTCATGCGCCTATGCAAAGGTCGTCCCGCCTGGTTGCCATATCCCTTTGCGGGTACTGTCGAAACGCCTCTGAAATGGCGGTGATCAGCTGCTCATCCCTGATCGGGTGCAATCCTGGAAAACGCTTGCCATTACAGTCACCGTCACGGGTAAGCACGGCCTCAACGCTGGCGTCGTTTTCCCGATAAACCTGTCTGATCGCCTGGGCTTCCTGGTCCTTGCTGTCTTCGCAGCGCAACGCATGGTGAATGGCCAAGGCCGCGCCAAACGTCAGTGCCGGGGTTTCGATACCGTGTTTGCGTGCAAGGTCGATGCTGCTGAGGATCCGTTCGTTACGCTGAAGCTTGCGCAACGGGTCGCGCCCCACCCGGGCACAAGGGTCTTTGAACGAGGTTGCACAGCGCTCAAGGAACGTATCGGCAAAACGGCTGACCACTTCGGCCATGTGTGGGTACTCCGCCACCAGTGCGGGCCCGACTTCCTGGCGAATCAGGCGTTCGGCCAGTTCGCTGACACGCGCGTCGCCCATACCCTGGCCCACCGAATCATGGCCCAGCAGGCTTGCGTACCAGGCAACAACGGCATGTGGGCCGTTCCACAGGCGGTTCTTGATGACCTGGATCTGGGTGATGTCAGGCACCGTCTTCACCTGGCGCAGGCGCTCGAGCAGCTCGCTGCCGTGCTCTACATACAGCGGCATGTCGGGTTCGCTGTTGAACAGGATCAGGTGCAACTGGCTCATCGCGCTGCTCGGCTGGGCGAAAGGCCTGAAGCGCCCGATCAGTCGTTCGTACTCAGGCACTGGCGTGGATGCCTTTGTGGCGACTGCCGGTTCGTCTTCCAGGCTGTTCTGGAACATCTGCGACTTGATGCGCAGTTGCCGCACCAGTGCGTCATTGCTGAGCTTGGAGACGATGCGGCTGACCACCGTTTCGGCGAAATGGGTCTTTTCCAGCACTTGCTCGCCAATGGCCGGCGGGCACAGCAATGCCAGCTCTGCCTGCACATGGCGGCGCACGAACGCGGCGCCGCCTACCTTGTTCAGCACGATCAGCAGCGTCAGCTCACGGCCACGTCGTTCGAAACGTTGCAGCAGCCCCTTGGCGATCACCTTCGCCTGGTTGCGGATGGCCTGCTCGGGCAGGCTCAGGCCGACAATTTCGGCAGTGGTGTACATGCCGATCACGGCGTCGTCATCGTCCAGGTCGATCATGCGTACATTGTCGATGGTCTGGTCGAACGAAGTGGCGCCGTAGCGCACGCTGTAACGGCCGAAGGCATTGACGCTTTCGCGCAGCATGCGCGAGCGGGTCGCGGCGATGATTTCACGGGGCCGGGTGTAGCCGTCCCAATGGGAAAATACCTGTGTCAGGTACCCACCGCCGATGGCGCCGAAGCCATGAATGCCCACGCTGAACTGGTTCAACGAAGCCGGGAACGGCTCGCTCAACGCTGGCATGCCCAAGTCAGGTACGCACTCGCTCAGGTCGGCGAGAAACTCATGCATGCTGCGGTAGGCTTTGAGTGCGCCTGCCTTGATCTGGGCAGCGGGCGGCTTGATGTCTTCGATCAGGATCGCCTGGCCTTCGGCGCGGATGGCCGACAGCATGCCGTTCTCTGAATCCTCGACCATGAAGCACTGATCGGGTTCGCAATTGAGCGCGCGGGCGGCTTTCAGGAAAATCTCGGGGTGGGGTTTGCCCTGGCTGACTTCATCGCCACAGACAGTGATGTCGAAATACTTCAGCACATTGGCATTGATCAGGTATTCCTCGGCAATGGCACGTCGGCTGGAGGTGGCCACTGCCATGGTCAACCCCGACTTGCGCAGGCGTTCGAGTACCTCCAGCAGGCCGGCCTTGATGGGTACGCCGTGATTGCGCACATATTCGAGCTCAAGTTCATCCGCGCGTTTGCGAATCTCGGCGTACGGGAAGTTTTCACCGTTATGCGCCTTGGCCAAGGCTTCGGCCTTGGTCGCGCTCAAACCCAGCGAGCCGATCAATGTGTCCTCGCTCAGCGCTTTGCCGAAGATTTCCACAGAGGCTTGCTTCAGTGTCTTGAAGCGCAAGCGTTCGGTGTCGAAGAGGGTGCCATCCATATCGAAGATGGCGCTGAAAATGCGTTTACCGTGAAAGAAAAGCATTGGGTATTGCCCCTTGTTGTTGCGTCATACATCCCGCCTGTAACAGGCGAATACGGTGTGTGAGCTGCAGCGATGGCAGTCAGGTAGGGGGCACACGGTCGACAGGGGGGCGCTCAGGGGTGACGCAGAGGTAAGGCGGGGCGGAGCGGGGCGTGCAGAGCAGGTTTGTAACCTTTGAGGCGAGGCGGGCAACTGGTTTGGCCTTGAGGTCACGCCCACTGGCTGCAGTCGGTTTTGCAGGCAGTGGGCGCAAGTAGCGATGGATACGTGTGATTCCAAGCATAAGGTGCTTTGCTTCCTTTTTCGTCATGGGTCATCCTTTTTCAGCCTTGCACGTATGCGCGCCGCCATGCAAGGCTTGGGCTTCCGTTACAAGGTGAAGCGCAATGACCCAAGCTACCGATCAGGCCTTTTATGACCGCGCCGATGCGCACATCGACCTGGCCAACCAGCAGATTGAAAAATTCGAAGACCTGGGCAAGGTAAGTGCCTCGCTGACCTTTGGCGCCACGCGTTTCAGCGCCTGGATGAGCGCCCGCAGCTTCAAGTCGGGCGCGGAACTTGCGGCAGCCCGGGAGGAGATTCTGAAGTACTTCTGCGAGCAGTACCGGATGATGCTCGAAGATAATCTGGATGAGCACATCGAGCATTTCGACCGCATTGTGCTGGGCAAGGACGCCTGACCTCACCTGCCTGCGCAGCCGCGATTCAACGGTTGGGCCACTGCTGCAGCAGGATCGAAACGAACTTCTCCGCCGCAGGCGACAATGACGCACCGCGCCGGTACACCAGCCCCAGGGTGCGTGTGACCTGCGGCTCGATCAACGGCACGCTCACCAGCGTCGGGTGATCAGCGTTGGGCATGGCCAGGCTGGGCATGGCCGACACGCCCAGCCCGGCCTCGACCATGCCCAGCGACGTCGACAGGTGCTGCACTTCGTAGAACCATTTGGGCCGCAGGTTGAGCCCGGACAACGCATGGTCCAGCAGCATGCGGTTGCCACTCAGGCGGCCGACGCCGATCAGGCGGTAATCAGCCAGCTCTGTCCAGGTAACGGATGCGCGCTCTGCCAGTGGGTGGTCGCGCCTGCACGCCAGTACAAAATGCTCTTGCACCAGTGAGACAAACTCGATGTCCGGGTGCTGGCCGCTCATCATGTTGATGCCGAAGTCGGCCTCGCCGCGCAGCACTGCTTCGAGCCCGTCGTTGGCGCTAAGGTCCAGCAGGCGAATGCGGATTTTAGGGTACTGCTCGTTGTAATCGCGGATCACCGACGGCAGGAAGTAGAACGCTGCGGTGGGAATGCAGGCGAGGGTAACCTGGCCGGTCTGGCGCTCGGCCAGCTCGCGAATGCTGAGGATCGAGTCTTCAAAATCATCCAGCAGGCGCCTGGCCTTGGGCAGGAAGTCGCGGCCCACGCTGGTCAGGCTGACCCGGCGAGTGGTGCGTTCCAGCAGCGAGGTGCCCAGGCCTTCCTCGAGCTTCTTGATCCGCCGGCTTAGCGCTGGTTGGGACAGGTGAAGCGCTTCGGCGGCCTCGTGGAAGCTGCCGAGTTCGGCGATTTTCACGAAAGATCTGATGTCTTGCAGCTCATATTCCATAAGAAAACCCGCTACTGTCGCCGTGCTTGATTAATGTTTGAATCGCAATAATGGCTACGATATTTGCATTGGATTGATTTATCCATGCCTGTCACTCTTTTGCTCACAGCATCAATGATGTCCATTGATCAACAAGAGTGCGAAATCATGCAACGAATTCCTTGCGTACTCATGCGCGGTGGTACCTCCAAAGGGCCGTTCTTCCACGCTTGGGACCTGCCTGCCAATGTGGTCGAGCGCGACGAGTTGCTGATCAACCTGATGGGCTCTGGCCATGAGCTGGAAATCGACGGCATCGGTGGCGGCAGCCCGCAGACCAGCAAGGTGGCGATCATCAGCCCGTCTTTGCACGCCGACGCCGACGTCGACTACCTGTTCGTGCAGGTGATGGTTGCACAGCGGCGGGTCGATACTGCTCCCAACTGCGGCAACATGCTGTGTGCCGTTGGCCCGTTCGCCATCGAACAGGGGTTGGTCAAAGGCAAGGAAGGCAAGACCCTGGTCCGTATTCGCAACCTGAACACCGGTACCTTCGTCAATTCGCTGGTAGAAACCCCAGGCGGCATCGTGCGCTACGAAGGCCGAACCGCAATCGACGGCGTGCCAGGCACGGCGGCCCCGGTGCACCTGACTTTCCTTGATGCAGTCGGCAGCAAGACCGGCAAGCTGTTCCCCACCGGTCAGGCCAAGGATTTGATCGATGGTGTCCCGGTGACCTGCATCGACATGGCCATGCCGATGATGGTGGTAGAGGCCAGCCAGCTGGGTGTCACCGGCTCGGAAACCCCGGCCCAGCTGGACGCCAACAGCGAACTGTTGCAACGCCTTGAAGCATTGCGGTTGAAGGCCGGCAAGGCCATGGGCCTGGGCGACGTCAGTGGCATGGTCATTCCCAAACCAGTGCTGGTATCCAGGCCTCGCTACGACGGCACGCTGCAGGTTCGCTATTTCATGCCGCACAACTGCCATCGCGCCTTGGCTATCACTGGCGCAGTGGGGCTGGCGACTGCCTGCGTCAGCCCCGGCACGGTGATTGCCGACCTGCTGGGCGAAGGCGCGCAGCAGCTGACCGAGGTCCGACTCGAGCACCCCAGTGGCGGCATCGATATCGCCCTGACGCGCAGCGGTGCCGATGGCCAGACGATCCAGGCCTCGGTCGTACGAACCGCCCGGCGGCTCTTCTCAGGCTTCGTCTACGCCCCTACATTCCGCAGGTTGGCCGGGTAGCACCAGGCGTCGATCAAGCCCCGCACATTCGTAGCAAGCGCATCCGCACAATTTCAACAATGGTGATGCCCCATGAAACTCGCCAAATCGCTGTACTTCCAGATCCTCTGCGCCGTCCTGCTGGGCGTGGTGGTCGGCCACTTCTGGGCGCAACAGGCCGTGGCCCTCAAGCCGCTGGGTGATGCGTTCATCAAGCTGATCAAGATGATGATTGCGCCGGTGGTGTTCTGCACCATCGTCACCGGCATCGCCGGCATGACCGACAAGCGCTCGCTGGGGCGGCTGATGAGCAAGACCCTGCTGTTGTTCCTGGGCCTGACGGTGGTCAGCCTGGTGATCGGACTGGCGGCGGTCTACCTGTTCAAGCCGGGGAGTGGCATGAACATCGACCCTGCCACCCTCAGTACTGCAGGCCTGAGCCAGTACACCGCCTCGGCCGCCAAGCTGAGCGTGGTGGACTTCTTCATGCACATCATCCCGGACACCTTCGTCGGTGCCTTCAACAAGGGAGAGGTCTTGCCGGTGCTGTTCATCGCCGTGCTCAGCGGTTTCGCGCTGTCGTCGATGGGCGAAAAGGGCAAGCCGGTACTGGATGTGCTGGAATCGGCGTCGACCATGGTGTTCCGCATCTTCGGTTACCTGATGCGCTTTGCCCCGATCGGCGCTTTCGGCGCACTGGCATTCACCGTAGGCCAGTACGGCATTACCTCCCTCGGCTCGCTGGCCAAGCTGGTGGGGACGTTGTATATCGCCTGTGCGTTCTTCGTTCTGGTGGTGCTCGGTGGCATCTGCCGGGCCCATGGCTTCAGCCTGTGGAAGCTGCTGCGCTATTTCCGTGAGGAGTTCCTGGTGGTGCTTGGCACCTCGTCCACCGAACCTGTGCTGCCGCGCATGCTTGAAAAGCTCGAGAAGCTTGGATGCAAGAAAGGCGTGGTCGGCCTGGTGCTGCCCACCGGCTATTCTTTCAACCTTGACGGTACTGCCATCTACCTGTCGTTGGCAGCCGTGTTCATCGCACAAGCCTGCAACATCGACCTGAGCCTGGGCCAGGTGGTGACCATGCTGGCGATCATGCTGTTGTCTTCCAAGGGCGCGGCAGGTGTCACCGGCAGCGGTTTTGTGGCCTTGGCCTCGACCCTTACCGTTATCCATGACATTCCCCTGGCCGGCCTGGCCCTGCTGATCGGCGTCGATCGCTTCATGTCGGAAGCCCGTGCGCTGACGAGTCTTGCCAGCAACGCAGTGGCTACGGTGGTGGTTTCGCTATCGGAAAATGCCTGTGACCGCCAGACGCTTCACAGCCGCCTGAACGGCGAGCCGGTGGCCAGCCCCGTGGTTGAATCCGCCGACTGGGTCGCCGAACCGCGCCGCCACGGCTGAACACCCACTCCTTCACCCTTTTGACAAGGCCCCCACCAGGCGCTGCCGGGTGGGGTAGGGGGCCGTCTGCGCTGCAGGTGGCCACATAGACAATAAAAACAAGAGAACAAACCATGCTCGCACTCTTGGGCCTGATCATGGTGGTGACTTTCACCTACCTGATCATGAGTAAACGCCTGTCCCCGATCGTTGCACTGACCGTCGTTCCGATTGTTTTCGCCCTGGTTGGCGGCTTCGCGCCAGACCTGGGCAAGATGATGCTCGATGGGCTGAAAATGGTCGCACCGTCTGCCGCGCTGCTGTTGTTTGCCATCTTGTTCTTCGGCTTGATGATCGACGCTGGCCTGTTCGACCCGCTGATCCGCAAGATCCTCAAACGGGTAAACGGCGACCCGGTCAAGATCGCCATCGGCACGGCCTTGCTGTCGCTGCTGGTGGCGCTGGACGGTGACGGCACCACGACCTACATGATTACCTGCGCCGCCATGTTGCCGCTGTACAAGCGGATCGGCATGAACCCGATGATCCTGGCCACCGTGTCGATGCTGTCGTTGAGCATCATGAGCGGCATGAGCCCTTGGGGCGGCCCCGCCACCCGCGCCATTGCCGCGCTCGGTCTGGATGCGACCGAATACTTCATTCCGATGTTGCCCACCGTCATCGGCGGCGCATTGTGGGTGGTGTTCACCGCTTACCTGCTTGGTCGCACCGAGCGCCGGCGTATCGGCAATATTGCGCTGGAGTCGGGAGGGGGTAACTGCTACATCAAGGAAATCCTCGGGGACAGCCCGCACAAGCGCCCGCGCCTTGCCTATGTGAACCTGGTGCTGGTGATCGCCGTGATGACCGCGCTGGTGCTGGGGCTGATGCACGCGGCCATCCTGTTCATGATCGGTTTTGTCGCCGCACTGATGATCAACTACCCGCAGCTGGACCTGCAGAAAGGGCGCATCCTCGCCCATTCGGGCAACGCCATGACCGTGGTGCTGCTGGTGTTCGCCGCAGGCATATTCGCCGGTATTTTCTCGGGTACCAAGATGGTCGATGCGTTGGCCCAGAGCCTGGTGGACTGGATTCCGGAAGCCTGGAGCCACTGGTTCCCGCTGGTGGTGGCGCTGACCAGCATGCCGCTTACCTTTGTGCTGTCCAACGACGCGTACTACTTCGGCGTTGTGCCGATCCTGGCAAACGCCGCGGCCGCGTACGGCATCGACCCGGTGGAAATTGCCCGCGCTTCGGTGCTAGGCCAGCCTGTGCACCTGATGAGCCCGCTGGTGGCTTCCACGTTGTTGCTGGTGGGCATGGTCGACCGCGATATCGGTGACTTCCAGAAAGCCACCGTGAAATGGGCCGTGCTCACCTCGTTGGTGATCACAGCGCTGGCGCTGCTCACGGGCGCCTTGTCCTTCTTCGTCTAAGCATTACCGGGCGTTGCCAGGCGCCCGGGCTCCCGCTCACTCAGAAAACAACAATAGAGTACCGATCATGTCCCGAGCTGTGTTCCGTGGGGCCACCTGTGGCCTGCTTTGCGGCTGGCTGCCTGTTGCCGGCGCTTCCGGTTTTGTCGACGACAGCAAGCTCAAGCTGCAGTTGCGCAATGTGTATTTCAACGAGAATTTCCGTGACGAGCACGGTATGAGCGCCCGCGCGGCCGCCACCGCCAAAAGCGAACGGGTGGAGTGGGCTCAAGGTTTTCTGCTCGACTACCAGTCTGGCTTTACCCAAGGTACGGTGGGCGTGGGGCTCGATGCACTGGGGCTGCTAGGCTTGCGCCTCGATTCCGGTCGTGGGCGCAGCGGCACGGGTTTGTTGCCGGTGCACGACGATGGCAGCGCAGCGCAGGAGCTTGCCAGTGCCGGGGCCACGGCCAAGGCACGCCTGGGCCAGACCGTGGTCAGGTACGGCACCTTGCTGCCAAAGACACCGGTGCTGGTTTACAACGATGCGCGGCTGCTGCCGCAGACCTACCAGGGCACTCAGCTGACCAGCACGGATATCGACGGGCTGACCCTGACGGCCGGGCACCTCGACCGCTTCAAGCAGCGTGACTCGTCTGACAGCACCGGTATCTATCTGGACGGATATGGGGGCGGCAAATCGGGTGACTTCAGCTTTGCAGGTGCCGATTATGCCGTGACCAAACAACTGCGCCTGAGTGTCTACCATGGCCAGCTGGCAAACTTCTATCGCCAGGATTTTGCCGGGCTGGTCCATGACCTGCCGTTGGCCGGCGGGGTACTGACCACCGACCTGCGCTACTTCAAAAGCCGCGACAGCGGGGCGGCCTACGGCGGCGGCATCGACAACCACATGTTCAGCGGCCAGGTGGCGTACGCGCATTCCGGTCATTCTGTGGGTGCCGGTTACCAGGTGCTCGATGGCGAAGCCGGCTTGCCGTACATCAGCGGTGCGACCGTGTATTCGTTCAGCAACGTCGGCATCGGCAAATTCATCGAGGAGGAAGAGAAAACCTGGATGGCCAGCTACGCCTACAACTTCGCAGCAGCCGGGGTGCCGGGGCTGACCTTCATGACGCGGTACCTGAGTGGGGACAATGGCCGTTCAGCTGGCGAGGGCATCAAGGAGTGGGAGCGTGACGCCGAGATTGCCTACGTGGTACAGGGCGGACCGCTGAAAGGGCTGGGCGTGAAGCTGCGAAACTATGTGTATCGATCAGATTTCGCCCGCGGCCGAGACAGCAATCGCCTGTACCTGACCTACGATATTGCCATCTGGTGATGGCACAGGCCGGACGATATCTCCGGCCCTGAGCCGCCTGAGGCGCCGTGGTTCAGCGGCGCAGCAGGCGAGAAACCACCAGTGTGACGGCGGCGGTGATGGCCAGTGCGGCGAAGGGCTTTTCCTTGACGAACGAAGACACCGTATCCAGGGTGTCGCCGTAGGTCTTGGTCACCTGGCCTGCGGCCTGACGCGCATCGCCTTCGGCTTCCAGCGCCGGGTCTTCGACCAGACGGCCTACAGCGCTTTGTGCCTTGCCTGCGAGGTTCTCTGCAACACCTTCGATCTGTTCACGTTTCATGATGGCTTTGTTCCTTCCTGTGATCGGCTTTGGGTTAACAGCACAGGGTTAGGGCGGTGAAGGACCGCAATGGTTCCAAGCAACTGCTTGCCACCTGCAGGCCACGCGCTGTTGCGAAGGGTTGCACATGGCTCGAGAGCGCGAGGCTAGCGGGCCTTCTTCTCCAGAATCCGTGCCCCGGTACCTTCCTTGCCCAGCACATCCTCGGGGTTGCGCAGCGGGCAGTCTTCCAGCGACAGGCAACCGCAACCAATGCAGTTGTCGAGGCTGTCGCGCAGCGCCTCCAGCGTGCGGATGCGGGCGTTCAGGTCTTCGCGCCAGGCGGTGGACATCTCACCCCATTGCGCCGCCGTAAGCTTGCTGTTGGGCGCATAGCGGCTGAACGCCTGCCTGATTTCCTCCAGCGGAATACCCGTGCGCTGCGCCACCTTGATGATCGCCAGTGTACGCAGCACCAGTGAGGGAAAGCGGCGCTGGTTGCCAGCCGTGCGCACGCTGGCGATCAGCCCCTTGGTCTCGTAGAAGTGCAGCGCAGACACCGCCACGCCGCTGCGCCTGGCCACTTCACCCACAGTGAGCATCCGCGTGTTGTCCGCTGCCATGCCTGTTGACCTCAAGTTAAGTTGAGCTCTTATAGTCCTGCCCGATCTTCCCCGCAACCGCTTTCCCTGTGATCGGAGCTGTGCATGAACAAACGGACGTTACTGGCCTGGGCTGGCGCTGTAGCCGGTGTGCTGGCTGCTTGCTATGCGTTAGTGGGTAGCGGTTCGGCGCCACCCGCCGCGGCGGCGTGGCCGGCGACCAAGGTGGCGCTGGCCACGGCCGAGCAGGTGCCACTGGCGCGGCAGCACTTTGCTTCGGGGGAGCTGGAGGCGGTCAACCAGGTGCAGGTAGCGGCCGAGACGGCGGGGCGCATTACCCGCATTGCCTTCGAGTCGGGGCAGGCAGTAACCGCCGGGCAGTTGCTGGTGCAGTTGAACGACGCGCCGGAGCAGGCCCAGCGGGTGCAGTTGCGGGCGAAATTGCGTAACGCTAACGTGGTGCTGCAGCGCAGCCGCAAGCTGCGGGCGATGAATGCCGTGTCGCAAGAGTTGCTGGACAACGCCGCCACCGCCGTGGACGTGGCCAGCGGGGAGCTGCAGCATGTCGAAGCGCTGATCGCGCAGAAGGCCATTCGCGCACCGTTTACCGGCAAGCTGGGCATTCGGCGGGTGCATCAGGGCCAATACCTAGGCGCCGGCGAGGCCATCGTCAGCCTGGCCGACATCAGCCAGTTGCATGTGAATTTTGCCTTGGGCGAGCAGGCCGCCCCCGAAGTGCACGTCGGGCAAGTGCTGGCACTGACGCTGGACGCCGTACCCGGGCAAGGCTTCCAGGCCCGGGTGGTGGCGGTCGATCCGGTGGTCAGCAAGGCGCGCCTGGTGCAGGTGCAGGCAGCCTTGCCGAACCCGGACGGGCAGCTACAGCCGGGCATGTACGCTGGCGTGCGCCTGGATGCTGTGCAGCCTTCGACTGTATTGGCGGTGCCGGAAACCGCGATCACCTACGCCGCCTATGGCCAGACAGTATTCGTTGCCACTCAGGACGCGGCGCATGGTACCCGGGTCAGCAGGGTGCGGGTAACCACGGGTGAGCGCTGGCAGGGGCGGGTGGAGGTTACCTCCGGCCTGGCGCCCGGTGACCGGGTGGTGGTGTCTGGCCAGTTGAAGCTGAGCGACGGCATGTCGGTCGAGCCGGTGGCGCAGGACAGCTTGCAGGCCAACCTCGGAGGCCGGCAGCGGTGAAATTTACCGATCTCTTCGTGCGCCGCCCGGTGCTGGCGCTGGTGGTCAGCAGCCTGATCATCCTGATGGGGCTGTTTGCCATGGGCAAGTTGCCGATCCGTCAGTACCCGTTGCTGGCAAGCTCGACCATTACCATCAGCACCGAGTACCCCGGCGCTTCTGCCGAGCTGATGCAGGGCTTCGTGACCCAGCCGATTACCCAGGCGGTGTCGTCGGTCGAGGGCATCGACTACCTGTCCTCGTCGTCGCAGCAGGGGCGCAGCCTGATCACCTTGCGCATGGTGCTCAACCGCGACTCGACCCAGGCGCTGGCCGAGACCATGGCCAAGGTCAACCAGGTGCGCTATCGCCTGCCGGAAAAGGCGTACGACCCGGTGGTGGAGCTGTCGGCAGGCGACTCCACCGCCGTGGCCTATGTGGGTTTTTCCAGCGACAGCCTGTCGATCCCGGAGCTGAGCGATTACCTGTCGCGGGTGGTGGAGCCGCAGTTCTCAGGCATCGACGGCGTGGCCAAGGTGCAGTCGTTCGGTGGGCAACGCCTGGCCATGCGCCTGTGGCTGGACGGCGAGCAGATGGCCGGGCGCGGGGTGACGGCAGCGGACGTGGCGCAGGCGGTGCGGGCCAACAACTACCAAGCGACGCCGGGCCAGGTGCGTGGGCAGTACGTGCTGGCCGATATCCAGGTGGACACCGACCTGACCCGGGTCGAGGACTTCCGTGAGCTGATCATCCGCAACCATGGCACCGACCTGGTGCGCCTGCGCGATGTCGGCACCGTCGAGCTCAGTGCGGCGGCCACCCAGACCAGCGCTACCATGGACGGCAAGCCTGCCGTGCACCTGGGGCTGTTCCCCACGCCGGCCGGCAACCCGCTGGTGATTGTCGAGGGCATTCGCCAGCTGCTGCCGCAAATCCAGCAGACCCTGCCGCCTGGGGTGAAGGTGGCGCTGGCCTATGAGACTGCGCGCTTCATCGATGCTTCGATCCATGAGGTGTTGCGCACCCTGGTGGAGGCGATGCTGATCGTGGTGCTGGTGATCTGGTTGTGCCTGGGTTCGTTGCGCAGTGTGCTGATCGCGGTGGTGGCCATTCCGCTGTCGATGCTCGGTGCCGCGGGCCTGATGCTGATGTTCGGCTTCAGTCTCAATCTGCTGACCTTGCTGGCGATGGTGCTGGCCATCGGTCTGGTGGTGGACGATGCCATCGTGGTGGTGGAGAACGTGCACCGGCATATCGAAGAGGGCAAGTCGCCGGTTGCTGCGGCATTGGCCGGGGCGCGGGAAATCGCCGGGCCGGTCATTGCCATGACCCTGACCTTGGCGGCGGTGTATGCGCCGATCGGGCTGATGGGCGGGCTGACCGGCACGCTGTTCCGCGAATTCGCCCTGACCTTGGCGGGGGCGGTGATCGTGTCCGGCATTGTGGCGCTGACCTTGTCGCCGGTGATGAGCTCGTTGCTGTTGCAACCCGGGCAGCAGCATGGCGCGATGGCCAACATGGCCGATCGGTTGTTTGCTGCGTTGACCGGGGCCTATGGACAAGTGCTGGCCTACTCCCTGGCGCATCGCTGGATCAGCGCTGGTGTGGCGCTGCTGGTGTGCCTGAGCCTGCCCTGGCTTTACCTGCTGCCCCAACGCGAGCTGGCGCCACCCGAGGATCAGGCCGCGGTGCTGACCGCCATCAAGTCGCCGCAGCATGCCAGCCTCGAATATGCGGAACGCTTTGCGCTGAAGCTCGACCAGGTGATGAAGTCCATCGCCGAAACCACCGACACCTGGATCATCAACGGCACCGACGGCCCGGCCGCCAGTTTCGGGGGCATCAACCTCAGCGCCTGGCAGGCGCGCGAGCGGTCCGCGGCACAGGTGCAGGCACAGCTGCAGCAGGCCGTGGCGGATATCGAAGGCAGCAGCATCTTCGCCTTCCAGGTCGCTTCGCTGCCGGGCTCCAGTGGTGGCCTGCCGGTGCAGATGGTGCTGCGCAGCGCCCAGGATTACCCCGAGCTGTACCAGACCATGGAAGTGCTCAAGCAACGCGCCCGCGACAGCGGCCTGTTTGCCGTGGTGGACAGCGACCTCGACTACAACAACCCGGTGGTCAAGGTGCGTGTCGACCGGGCCAAGGCGGCCAGCCTGGGCATCAGCATGCAGGCCATTGGCGAGTCGCTGGGGGTGCTGGTGGGCGAGCAATACCTCAACCGCTTTGCCCTGTTCGGGCGCTCCTATGATGTGATCCCGCAGAGTATCCAGGACCAGCGCCTGACGCCTGCGGCGCTGAACCGCCAGTATGTGCGCGCCGAAGAGGGCAGCCTGGTGCCGCTGGCCACGGTGGTGCACCTGGATCTCGAAGTGGCGCCCAACCGCCTGTTGCAGTTCGACCAGCAGAACGCCAGTACCCTGCAGGCAATCCCGGCCCCGGGTGTGTCGATGGGCAACGCCGTGGCCTTTCTCGAACAGCTCACCGCCGAGTTGCCACCGGGCTTCAGCCACGACTGGCAATCGGAATCGCGCCAGTATGTGCAGGAAGGCTTTGCCTTGATGTGGGCGTTTCTTGCTGCCCTGGTGGTGATCTACCTGGTGCTGGCGGCGCAGTACGAAAGCTTGGTTGACCCACTGATCATCCTGGTGACTGTGCCGCTGTCGATCTGCGGTGCGCTGCTGCCGCTGGCGCTGGGCTGGGCCACGCTGAACATTTACACGCAGATTGGCCTGGTGACGCTGATCGGCCTGATCAGCAAGCACGGTATCCTGATGGTGGAGTTCGCCAACGAGATCCAGGTGCGCGACAACCTCGACCGTGCTGCCGCCATTGTCCGTGCCGCGCAGATACGTTTGCGGCCGGTGCTGATGACCACCGCAGCGATGACCTTTGGCGTGCTGCCGCTGCTGTTTGCCAGCGGCGCCGGGGCCAACAGCCGCTTCGGGCTGGGGGTGGTGATTGTGTGCGGGATGCTGGTGGGCACTTTGTTTACCTTGTTCGTGCTGCCGACCCTCTATGCCTGGCTGGCGCGCGATCACCGGGTGACCACGGTGCGGGGGCAGCAGTTGCTGGAGGCCGATCGGGTGTTGGGCATGTGAAGTGAGGGAACAGGAATATCGGGGCCGCATAGCGGCCCCGGTTGCACGATCAGGACGGTGAGCGAACCCGGCGCATCTGGGTCACCAGGGTGAAGCGGTCATCCGGGTGCACGGTTTCGGAAACCGCCATCAAATCACCGTTTTCCTCGCGGTACTGGCGGATGATTTTCAGCCCCGGTGAACCCGCCTCGGCCTTCAGTGCTTTGGCCAGCTCTGCCGTCAGCAACACTGCCCGTACCTGCTGGTCGACCACCGCGATTGACCGGCCAACGTGCTGCTCGATCAGCCCTGCAATCAGCTGGTCGGGGTGCTCGCGGGCCCGCTCGATGACCTCGGCATAGTCGCGCTGTGCGTACACATCGATCCAGCACAGCGGTGCGGCATTGTGCAGGCGGTCGACGCGGATGCTCGACACGCAAAAGTAGTGCTCCCCCGGTACCAGCCCCAGCCGCGCCGCCTCACTCAGGTCGGCGACGAAATGGCGCACGTCCTGGATTTCCCGCTGCTGGGTTTCGGCCAGGTGGGCCAGGTCGGCCACGCTGGCCAGCGACTGCGAATAGCCGCCGCGCGGGCTGCTGGCCTCTACCCGGGTGCCTACGCGCTTGCGCCGCGACACCAGCCCCTGGTCGAGCAGCTGATTGATCGCGGCGCGCACCGTGTGCCGGCTCACATCGTAAAGGTCGCACAGCTCGAACTCAGTCGGCAGCAGGCTGCCCACCGGGTAGCGGCCGTTGGCGATGCCTTCCATCAAGTCCTTTGCCACGGTGGAGTAGCGCGTCGGGTTCATACCTCTGGTCTGTCTCGTAAATTTCATCGGTTGGCAGTGTAACAGCGGCAGGGATATGTTCGGCACCGCCGAAATGCGTGCGGTGCTGGGCCGCGCGCCGGGTGCGGCACTCTAAGCGCATGCTCCTGCAGGGAGATGTGTCGGCGTCACAATTGGTGTTTTGACCGTAACAGCAATGCCGCTACTGCACACCCGACCAACGCCAGGCACGCCAAGTAGAACGCATCACTGTAAGCCAGCAGGTAAGCCTCCCGCCGAATCGTCCCGGCCAGCCCCTCCAGCATCTGCTGCTGGTGCGGCAACCAGCTCTGTACTGTCTGGTTGATGCGCTCTTGCACGCCAGGCGCGAACACTGTCACCTGCTCGTGAATGCGCTCGCTGTGAAAGCGCTCACGGGTGGCCACCAGTTGCGTCAACCCGGCCGTGCCGATGGCTCCCCCCAGGTTGCGCAGCATGGAGAACACCGCCGAGGCCGAGCCGGCTTCACGCTTGTCCAGCCCGGCCACCGCCAGCACCGACAACGCCACCATGATGAAAGGCTGGCCAATACCGCGCACCACCGTGGACGGGATGATCACGTTGTCGGCACTGTCGGCGCTCAGGCTAGCCCCCAGCCAGCAGCCCAGGGCCATGATCAGAAAGCCGCTGGCGACCATGAACTTGGCGCTGGTCCAGCCCATCAGCCGGGGCATCAACGGCGCCAGCAGCAGCTGCACCACGCCATAGGCGATCAGCGCCACGCCGACATCGTGCGCGCTGAAACCCTGCAGCTGCGACAGGTAGTTGGGCACCAGAAAAACCAGGCCGAATGTGGCGGCGCCAAAGATGAACATCGCCACGCTGGCGACGCCGAAGTTGTAGCGCCCGAGCAAGCGCAGGTTGATGAAGGCGCGCTGGCCGAACAGCTGGGTCACCACGAACACCACCAGGGCAATGGCGGCGACCACACTCATGGCGACGATGAATGGCGAGCCGAACCCGTCCAGCCGGCCGCCTTCTTCCAGCACGATCTGCAAGCCACCCAGGCCGATCACCATGGCGGTGATACCCAGCCAGTCACCTTTGCGTAGCAGCTCAAGCTTCATGGGCTTGGCCTCGATCGACCAGGCGATGGCGAACAGCAGTGCAAGGCCGGGGAACAGTTGCAGATAAAAGATCCAGCGCCACGAATAGGCATCGCTCAGCCAGCCACCAATCGATGGCCCGGCCGCCTGCGCCACGCTGTTGGCCAGGCTGAACAGCGCCATGCCCATGGCCATCTTGCTGGCCGGCAGTTCGGTGATGATCAGCTGGAACGACAGGGGGATCAGCACCGCGCCCGCAGCACCCTGGATCACCCGGATGGCAATCATCGCCTCCAGGTTGGGCGCCCAGGAACAGGCCACCGAAGCGATCAGGAAGATGAGCGAGCCGGTCCACATCACCCGGCGCAGCGAGAACACGTCCACCAGCCAGGCCGTCAGCGGAATCATCACGATTTCCGCTACCAGGTAGGCGGTGGAAATCCAGGAGCCTTCCTCGAAGCTGGCGCCCAGCGAGCCGCGGATTTCCGGCAGTGCGGCGCTGGTGACATGCACGTTCATGCCGGCCATGAAGCAGCCCAGCAGGCCGCCGAGCACCGCTACCCAGGCGCGCAGTGTGACCGTTGGTTCAGTGCCCATCGGCCACCTCTGCGGGGCGCGTGTCGACCGTGCTCACCACGGACATGCCGGGCAGTACCTGCGGGCCATCCAGCGGTGTGTCGAGCAAAATACGCACCGGGAAGCGCTGGACAATCTTGGTGAAGTTGCCGGTGGCATTGTCCGACGGCAGCAGTGCGAAGACATTGCCGGACGCTGGCGAAAAGCTGGCCACATGGCCGCGCAGTGGCTGGCTGACGAAGCTGTCGACGCGGATTTCTACCGGCTGCCCCGGGCGCATGTTGGCCAACTGGGTTTCCTTGAAATTGGCCACCACATAGGCCTGCTGCAGGGGTACCACGGCCAGCAGCGGCTGGCCCGGCACCACGTACTGGCCGGCACGTACGCGGCGTTGGCCGACCACGCCCGTGATCGGTGCGCGGATCACGGTGTCCTGTTCGTCCTGCTCGGCCAACTGTTGGCGGGCCTGCGCGCGGGTCAGCGCTGCCGCGCGCTGTTGCAGTTCTGCGTCAGCCTGGGCTGACCGGGCCTTGGCCATGGCCAGTTGTGACCGTTGTTGGTGCAGCGCGGCCTGGGCACCTTGCAGCGCGGCTTGTGCCTGGGTGGCATGGGCGCTGGCGGTTTCCAGGCGCTGCACGGTCGCGGCCTCGTCTCGCACAAGGCCACGGTAGCGTTGCATGTCCAAGTCACTGCGCCGCTGTTCGGCAGTGGCACTGCGCATGGCCGCTTCAGCCTGCAAGATGGCTTGTTGTTGCTGGTTGATACGCTCGCTGGCCACCTGCTGGCGGGCCTGGGCGGCGATCAGTGCCGCCTGGGCCTCGGCCACACCTGCCCGTGCCTGGTCGAGGCGGGCGCGGTAGTCGCGGCTTTGCAGGCGTACCAGTACATCGCCGGCTTTCACGGGCTGGTCGTCAGCCACTGCGACCTCGGCCACGTAACCGGCCACGCGTGGGCTCAGGGCCACCCAGTCGGCGCGCACGTAGGCGTCGTCGGTGGTCTCCAGGTAGCGGCCGGTGGTGAGCCAGTAGCTGGTGAAGGCCAGCAGGGCGATTGCTGCCAGGCTACCGCTGACGGTGTAGGCCAGGCGGCGACGGGATCTGGCTTTGGCCCGCTGTTCAGTTTCGGCTGGTGCGGTTTGTTCTACGGCGACATTCATGTACGGTTTCCATGCTTGATTTTTGGGGCTGCACAGCAGCCCCATTTGTTGTTACCTGGAGCTACCACCGCCCGCCCAGGGCGCGGAACAGGTTGACCTGTGCCTGCGCCAGCCGCCCTCGGGCTTCTACGTGGCTGGCCCGCAGGCGGATCAGTTCTCGCTCGCTGTCGAGCAAGGCCAGCCCGTCCAAGGTGCCGGCGCGGTAGTTGCCCTGGGCCAGGGCATAGCCGCGCTGGCTGTGCGCCAGGGCTGCATCCAGTGCCTGCAACCGCTGCCGCTCACCGTCATAGCGTGCAAGGGCCTGGCGCACGTCCTTGAGCGCGCTCAGCGCCATACCGTGGTAATGGGCAACCTGCGCCTGCTGCAACGCCTCGGCTTTGCCGACCCTCGCGCGGTTGGCTTTCATATTCGGAAACTCCCAACGGATCAGCGGGCCAATGCCGAACATCACCGCGCGGCTGTCGCCGAGGTTGGCCAGGTGATGGTCCGAGGAGGTCAGCGAAGCGCCGAAGCTGACCTTCGGATACAGGTCGGTCCGGACGATGTCGGTTTCCAGGGTGGCAGCCTGCAGTTCCCGTTCTGCCTGGCGCACATCCGGCCGGCGTTCGAGCAAATGCCAACCATCGCCGGCCGGTAGCGGCGCCGACAGCGTGGGGATGGTTGTGCAAGTGGTGGTGTCGGCCAGCGAGGCCTGGCCACTGAGCATGCCAAGTTCGTAAAGCGCCATCTGCCGCCCGGCTGCGAGCATCGGCAGCTGCGCCCGCACTTGTTCCCGTAAGCCCAGCAGGCGCTCGCTGTCGAGGGCAGTGGCCACGCCGGCCTGGCGCTGGCGTTCGCTTAGTTGCACGCTGTGGTCGAGGGTTTGCAGGGACTGCTTAGCCTCGTCCAGGCGCGCCGTGTAGATGCACTGGTCGAGGTAGGCGCGGCTGGTCTGGGCGACCACTTGCAGGCGCACCAGATCCAGCGCCGCAGCGCTGGCTTCAGCCTGGGCCCGGGCGCGCTCGATGGCAGCACGCACCTGGCCCCAGACATCCACCTGATAGGCCAACTCGATGCCTGGGTTGAATTGCCATTGCGACGGCGCGTGGCTGTCGGTCGCCTCGGCCAGGGTCTGGTCATCGGCGCTCTTGCCATAGGTGGCGGCAAAGTCCATCGAGGTTGACGGCCAGCGCCTGGCATCGAACTCGCCTATCCCCGCCAGCATGGCCTGCACATTGGCTTCGGCCTGGGCCAGGTCCTGATTGTGCGCCAGGGCTTGCTGTACCCAGTGGTTAAGTTGCGGGTCCTGGAACAGCGCCCACCATTGTTGGGGCAATGGTTGCCGGCTGACACCCGCCGGCACATTCGCCAGCGGGTTGGCCAGCAGCGCTGCGGGTGGCTCGGCAGGTGCGGGTTGCCGGGTGCACGCCGCCAGCACGCCAAGTATGGCGAGTACGGCAAACCGGGCAGGGGAGGGAAATGAAGGCAGTAAGGGCATCACACATGTCGCTCAAGGGTGGTGATGCGAGGTTAACGAGGGTGGGGCGCCCGCCGCTGCCGCAAGCGGGACAACCCTGCGCGCAAGTGGGACAACCTGGAGCTCAGTACCCGCGCGGAGTACTGTTTTGCCAATCACTCGGCGCGTAGCCGAGGATGCGCTTGAACATGGCGGCAAAGGCGCTGGCGCTCTGGTAGCCGTGCTCCAGCGCCACGTTCAGGATCGGTTGGCCATCGGCCAGGCATTGCTGGCTGAGCATCACCCGGGCACGGGCGCGCCATTCGCCATACGACATGCCCACCTCACGCTGGAACAGCCGTGCCACGCTGCGGGCACTCATGTTCAGTTGCGCGCCGCATTGTTCCAGCGTCAGGTCCTGGGCCGGGTCCTGCAGGAAGCGCTCGCACCAGGCGCGCAGTTTCGCCTGGTGCGGCAACGGCACAAAGGCATCGATGCGCCTGGCAGTGGCCAACTCAAGCCGGATCAGCGCCCGCACGTGCTCGCCGTCACGCAGGTCGAGCATGCGTGACGCAGCCAGGATCAGTTCGTGCAGCAGGCCGGTTACCACGATGACCTGGCAGCGCTCGATACGTGCTTCGAGCAGCAAGGTCCGCATGCAGACCACGCCTTCCATGCGGATGGCATGGCTGACCCCGGCGGGCATCCACAACGCATGCCCGCCAGGGATCACCCAGCTACCGCCTTCGCTGCTGACCCGCATGACGCCGCTGGCGGCGTAGATCAGCTGATCTTCGGCGTGGCAGTGGCTGGCCACTTCTTCGCCGTGTCCGTAGTCCATTTCCAATGCTTGCATGCGGGGCATCCTCGGTATTGGATCCGATTATACGGCGGTTTATTGATGCTTGATTGCGAAGGTTGGCGGTTCGGCGCAATTATTCATCGCCTGCGAGATCGAGCGCCGCCCGCGTGGCGCTTCGCGGGGCAAGCCCGCTCCCACATGTGTTTTGGGGCCAATTCTGCCTGTGCGATTTGCGCGCGAACGCCTTGGCGCATGACTCGATATCGCGTCGGACAAACAAGGCGGTCGCGCGCACCTGTCACAGGAGTAATTGGCCCGGAACAAATGTGGGAGCGGGCTTGCCCCGCGAAGCGCCGCGCGGGCGGCGCTCGGTCTTGTAGGCGCTGAAAATGTTGCGGCAAGCACCTGGTGGCCCTGACCGATCCCTTGGCAGGCACCTCAAAGCCATCCCCTGTAAGACATTTCTGAACATGAAACCAAACGCTTCAGAATCAACCCGCTTAGGAATTATCCTACGCGCGCTGCTGAACTATCGCCGTTGTCGGCGAAGTACCTCAGGGATAACGTTTTCGCGTCGCTCCGGCGACCGGGCATGAGAACCCGACAGTCAAGCTAGCAGCACCTTCATGGTGGCCGTACGTGGGCGGGCTTTCGCCTGGCCGGGCCTTTGCTAGCTTCTGCCCGGTTTTCTCACACCTGCGTACGGCTGCCGCCTTCAATCCATGAGAAAGATTCAGGTGGTGGTTCCTTCCCTAGAAGCTGGAATTACACAATGAAAAAGCTCGTCCCCGATCCACAGGATCTGCTGCGGGTCCAGCCCGGCATTCCTATCGATGATGCCTATGAGCAAGTTTCGATCCTGCTGAGCTACATCAAGCATCTGCTGCGCGAAGGCGATATGGAGGACGACCACAAATTCCTGGGCGCCGCCGATTACCTCACGGCGTTGGCCAAGGCATTGATGAACGAAGTCGAACTGACCAAAAATACCTTGCGCTGAACGGCTGCCCTGGGGGGCCGCTTTGCGGCCCTTTTTGCGACACATGGCCCGATGGACCGGTCCATCGCGGTGTGTGCCTTCTAGTCATGTCTTGGTGGGCAAGCTCATATGCAGCAAGGGGAACGGCCGGCCTTCGCCATCCAGCGGCGAGCGGCCGGTCTGGACGAAGCCGTAGTGCTCGTAGAACCCTGTTGCCTGGGGGTTCTGCTCGTTGACATCGACACTCATCGCGTTACGCGACTGGCGGCCAAAATCCAGCAGCGCACGGCCAATACCCTGGCCATGTCGCTCGGGGTCGACGAAGAGCATTTCCACGTGGTTTTCATTGAAACCGATGAAGCCCAACGGCTGGTCATCGGTATCTACTGCAACCCACAGCTCGACGGCCGGAAAGTACACGTCTTGCAGCTGTGGCAACAGCGCGTCGATGTCGGACGGTTGCAGAAAGTGGTGTGTGGCGCGTACGGCGCGCAGCCAGATGTCGAGCAGCTGCGGGAAGTCTGCAGCAATGCCTTGGCGAATGATCATAGGGTCATCCTGAATGTATAGATGGCAGATGGGCGCGCCAAAAGGTGGCGGCCATGCAGGTGTCGGCATCATGAATGACCGCTTCGCGATTTAACGCCTGGGCGGTGCACGGCAGGGGAAGCCGGAAGGGAAGATGGCAGAAGGTTACCCGGATTGCGCAGTGTGGGGCAATGCAGCCTGAGTCGGGTTTCCGGTTTTTACTCGACCGCAATCCATATCGATGCTGGAATTGAGTCCGCACGTCATGGCCATGGCCGGGAGCCCCAATGAACCGCAACGAACTGCGCAAAGCCGATATCAACCTGATGGTGGTGTTCGAAGCCCTGATGCAGGAGCGCAACCATGTCCCCGGTTGAAAATGTCAACGATGTCTCCGGTCTGTACCCTGGACAAGCCCGCTCCCACAAGTAGCGTGCTTGCGCCCTCATAGAACGACCGCCAGCCCGTTGATCCAGCACGGGCTTTGTGGGAGCGGGCTTGTCCCGCGAACACCGGCAAAGCCGGTGCCAGGCACCGCCTGTTCCATTCGCGGAACAAGCCTGCCCCCACAAGTGGCTTACCTGCCGTCTTTGTTCTCTGCACAATCTCCCACAACTGCGTCGTGATCGCTTAGAACGTGCCTTGCAAGGTCACCATGAAATTGCGTGGCTCACCATAGAAATTGCCCCACGCCGGCGCACCGATGGTGGCGTAGTACTTCTTGTCGAACAGGTTGTTGCCGTTTAGCGCGACTGTCCAGTTCGGGTCGATGCGATACTGCACGCGGCCGTTCCATACGGTGTAGCCTGCCTGCTCGACGCGGGTAGTGCCGGTGGTGCGGAAGTTCTCGCTCTGGCTGTTCAGGCCGGCGCCGACGGTGAAGCGCTCCAGTGCACCGCCCAGCTGGTAGTCACCCCACACCTTGAGCATGTGCCGCGGGATGAAGCTGGAGGTGAAGGTCAGCTCGGTGGGGTCGCTGTCTTCGATGGTATTCAGGTATTTGGTCTGGGTGTAGGTGTAGCCTGCAAGCAGCTGTAATCGCTCGATCGGCGAGCCGCTGATCTCAGCCTCGAAACCCTGGGCACGAACCTTGCCGCTGTCGGTGTAGCAATAGCCGTCGCCTGACGGGCAGGCTTCGTTGTAGTCGGTTTCCGCACGGTGTTTCTCCACAGTGCGGAACAGGTTGAACGAGGTGTTCAATGCGCCGTCAAGCAGTTCGCCCTTGATGCCAATCTCGTAGTTTGCACCGGTCTTGGGCTGAAGCGACTGCCGCTCGGCGTTCACCTTGTCGCTCTGCGGCTGGAAGATGTCGGCGTAGCTGGCGTAGGCGGTCCACTGCTCGTTCAGGTCGTACAGCACGGCGGCGAACGGCGTGACCTGGCCGTTTTCCTGGCTACGGTTATTCACCCAGTAATCGTAGAGCTGGGTATAGGAGTCGCTCTTGTTGCGGTACCAGCTGACCCGTGCGCCCAGCACCAGGGTCAGCGGCTCTGCCAGCTTCAGCCGCAGGTTGGCGTAAGTGCCATATTGGGTGGTGGTGGAATCGGTTGGCACGCTGCCACCGCGGCTCGGGTTGACCAGATAATCGCCTTTGGACGGGTGTGGGAAGTTCGAGGTTGGGTTGAATGGGTCCTGCTTGGCGTTCAGCAGCATCAACGCGAAGTAATCATGGGTTTTCTGCCGGCTGGCGTTGGCGCCGATGATCAGCTCGTGCTGCAAGCCGAACGCCTCGAACTTGCCATCGACATAGCTATCGAAGCCGTAGTCGTCCTGGTCGTAGTCGAAGCGGCCGGCGCGCACGTTCATGCTGGCGGTGCTGGCGCCGACCGGCACCGTACCTTCGGAGTAGGCGTATTCGATGTCCTGGGTGTTGTGGGTGTAGATCGAGGCGAAGTTCAGCGTCCAGTCATCATTGAAGCGGTGCTTGAGGTCGGCAAAACCGGTAATACGCTGGCTTTGCAGGTCGTTCCAGCTGGCCCCCAGGCAGGTAGAGCGCGACAGCTTCAGGTCACTGCCATTGGCGTAGCGTGGCAGGCCGGAATAGCACGGTGTGGCATCGACATCCTCGTAGGCCAGGCCAAAGCCAAGGGTGGTGTCGGCGGTGACGTCCCAGTCGATGGCACCGTACAGTATCTGGTCCTGGCGCTTGGCCGTGTCATAGAAGTACTGGCGGTCCTGCAGCGAGGCCACGGCGCGCCCGCGCACGGTGCCCGACTCGTTCAGCGGGCCGCCTACATCTACTTGGCCGCGGTAGTTGTCCCAGCTGCCGGCAGACAGGGTGACGGTGGTGGTGGCCTTTTCCTGGCCACGCTTGCGTACGAAGTTGACGCCGCCGGCGGAGGAGCCGGAGCCCTTCATCATGCCGGCCGCGCCCTTGAGGATTTCGACGCGGTCGTAGAACGCCATGTCGCTGGAAAAGCTGTTGGCCTGCACGTAGTTGCCGCCCACGTCCAGCGGCACGCCGTCATACTGGTACTGGCCGTCCAGGTTGAAACCACGGGAGTAGAAGTACTTGCCGCCCATGGGCGAGTCGTACACGGTGATGCCCGGGGTCTTGTCCAGCACCTGTTCCAGCGTATTGAGGTTCTGGTCGTCGAGCATCTTGCGGGTCATCACGGTGACCGACTGCGGGGTTTCCTTCAGCGTGTGCACGCCTTTGCCGATGGTTACTGCACGTGCCGTGTACGATTGGGTGCCCTCGCTGGTGGCGTCCAGCCGGTTGGCATCGATGTTCAGTGGGCCCAGTTCCATGGCCGCGCCGTTGTTGGCAGGCATCAGCACGTAGCCGCCATTGCCCTGGCGTTGTGCCTGCAAGCCGCTATTGGCCAACAGCCGCACCAGCCCTTCCTCGATGCTGTAGCTGCCTTCCAGGCCGGCGCTGCTCAAGTGGCGGGTCTGTGCGGTGTCGAACGAAATGGTCACGCCCGCCTGCACGCCGAACTGGGTGATGGCATTGCCCAGCGGGCCAGCGGCGACGTGGTAGGCGGTCTGGCTTTGGGCCATGGCCTGGGCAGGCATCAGCAGCAGGCCCGGCGCGCTGGCCAGGGACATGCCGAACAGCACCAGGCGTACGGCCTGGCTCAGCTTGGTTGCAGGGGTAGGGTGCAGGTGAGGCATTTCGTGATCCTTCCGAGTCATGGCAGAAAGTCGCTGTCGTCGCGGCTTGTGTCAGGGACGGACGAGAATCGAAATCAGCAAGATTGCGGCGAAAGTTTTTTCGCAATTGCTCAGGCGGGTTCCACACTCACCCAATAGCGGCTGAGGTAGCGCAGCTTCACGGGCAGTGTTTTTGGCAGGTTGGCCAAGGCGATATCGGTGTCGTCGATGCGGAATGCGCCGGATATGCTCATGGCCTGGATCGACGAGGCGCAGCGCAACACCCCTGGCCGATAACGCCCCAGCTCTTCGAGGAAGTCGCCCAGGCGCCAGTCGTTCACACTCAACATGCCATGCCGCCAGGCAGTCGAGTCAACGGGCAGGGCGTGCGGGGTGGCGAAGTCATTCTGGTCAAAACTCACCTGCTGCCCGGCTTGCAGTTGCAGCCTCCGCTCAACGTGGCGCTGCGGGCGAACCTCGACACTGGCCTGCAGTACCCCGACGCGCGTCTTGTGCGCGAGTTTGCGGATGCTGAACTCGGTGCTGCGGGCAAGGATACTGCCGTCCTCGGTGTGCACGATGAACGGACGGTGCTGCACCTCGCTGACAGGCCTGACCAGTATTTCTCCCTGGTACAGCTGAATCGCCCGCACCTTCGTGTCATAGCGTACATCCAGCGCGGTACCCACGTTCAGCTCCAGCTGCGAGCCGTCCGCCAGCGCTAGGGTGCGTCGCTCACCCGTGCCGGTGCGTTGCTGTGCCAGCAAGGCGCGATAGGGCACCTGTTCGGCTGCCAGCCAGCTGCCGCCACCCATGGCAACCAGCAGGCCCAGCACTTTCAGCACATCGCGGCGCTGCGCCTGCGCAGCGCCAAGGCTGGACAATGCTGCTTGCGCGGGCACCATGGCCCATTGCTGCTGCAGCTTCTCCACCCGCGCCCAGGCGGCAGCGTGGTGCGGGCTGGCCTGCAGCCATTGCCGCCACGCCTGGGTGCGGGTCTCGTCGCAGGCGCCATCGTTGAGCTGCACATACCAGGTGGCGGCGGCTTCGAGTGTCTTGAGATCCATCGCGTTCAGCCTTCAACTACCAGCAGGCAGCGGGTCATCGCCTTGATCAGGTGGTTCTTCACGGTGGTAACCGACACGCCGAAACGCTCAGCCGCAGCACCGTAGGTCAGGCCTTCAAGTTGAACGGCAAGGAAAATGGCGCGGGTCTTGGCGCCGAGTTCGTCGAGCAGGCTGTCCACGGCCACCAGCATTTCTATGATGGACAAGCGCACCTCCGGCGAGACGTCAACCGGCTCCGGGCGCAGGGCCAGGGCTTGGAGGTAGGCTTTTTCGATGGAGCGACGGCGGGCTTTGTCGATCAGCAGCGCGCGGGCTATAGCGCTGAGGTAGCTGCGCGGCTCGCGGATCGGCAACGGATTACGCGCGGTCATTACCCGCAAGAACGTGTCGTGCGCCAGGTCGGAAGCATCGGCGGCGTTGCCCAGGCGGGCGCGCAGCCAGCCCTTCAGCCAGCTGTTGTTTTCGCTGTACAGCTGGTGCAGGGCCTGGGGATCGAGCGTCGACATGCGTCAAGACCGCAATATTAATGGGAATTGATCGCATTGTCGTAGTAGGGCGGGCTGATTGCAAGGATCGTGTGCATGCACACAGCCTTGTGGGAGTGGGCGTGTCCGCGAAACAGGCAACACGTTGGATGGCACCGGCTCTGCCGGTGTTCGCGGGCATGCCCGCTCCCACAGAGGTTGCGCCAGCTTCTGGATCCTGAGCAAGGCAGTTGCTCACACAAAGGCAGGACGCACACATTGAAAACGTTGTTAGAACCCGGCCTCCAGGCTCAGCAGCTCCTGCACCGTCTGCCGCCGGCGAATCATCCGCAGCGCCCCGTCCTCGATCAGAAACTCCGGCAGTAACGGCCGGCTGTTGTAGTTCGACGACATCGATGCACCGTAGGCGCCGGCATCATGGATCACCAGCAGGTCGCCCACCTGTGCCTGGGGCAGGTCCTGCGGGGTCAGTTCCTGGTCATCCTGGGTGAACACGTCACCCGATTCGCACAGTGGCCCGGCCACAACAGTCGGCTGCCGTGGGCGGTCCACCGGCTGGCCGTTGGCGTCGAGCAGGGTCATGCCGTGATAGGCGCCGTACATCGCCGGGCGCATCAGGTCGTTGAAGCCGGCGTCGATCATGACGAAGGTATTGCGGCCCACTTGCTTGACGGCACGCACTTCGGCTACCAGGTAGCCCGACTCGGCCACCAGGAAGCGCCCAGGCTCAATCTCCATGCGCACGGGGTGACCCAGCATGGCTTCGATTTCCTTGCGCGCCACCGCCCAGGTCTGGGCGTAGCGCTGCAGGTCGACCGGCTTGTCGGTGCTGCGGTAAGGGGTGGACAGCCCGCCACCTATGGAGAAGGCCTCGATGTCCACGCCCAGGCGGCCGATCAGCTCGATCATCGAGCGAGCCACCTGTTCCAGGTGCTGGTAGTCCACCCCGGAACCAATGTGCATGTGCACGCCTACCAGGTGCAGGCCATGGGCCTTGATGCATGCCAGCGCCTCGTCCAGTTCCTCGTGCCAGATGCCGTGCTTGCTGTTTTCGCCGCCGGTGTTGGTCTTGCGGCTGTGGCCATGGCCGAAGCCCGGGTTGATGCGGACCCACACGCGGTGGCCGGGCGAGCGCTCACCCAGTTGGCGCAGCATGTCGATGGAGCCGGCGTTGACTTCGATCTTTTCTGCCACCACGCGCTCCAGGGTTGGCCGGTCCAGCGCGTCGCACGTCAGCACCACGCCGGCAGGATCACCGTCCACGCTTGCACCCGCAGCGAAGGCCCGCTCCATTTCACCCAGCGACACGGCATCCAGCACCAGGCCGTGGGCGCGCATCAGGCGCAGTACGTGCAGGTTGGGGTTGGCTTTCTGGGCGAAACGCACGGTGTCGAACACGTTCAGTTGCTCGACACGCTCAGCGATGGTGCTAGCGTCGTACGCCCACAGCGGCGAGCCGTGCTGGCGAACCGCCTCGGCCAGAAGGGAGAAGGGTGCGGTCATGGTGGCGCAACTCATATAAGGAAGGCCACAAGGATGAGCCAAAGCGGGAATTCATAAAAATAGCTATTTTTCCGTCAGTCATTCATATCTGATATACCCATCGTCTACTCATCGGGTATTGCCGTGAAACTGTCCGTGCGCCACATCGAAGTGTTCCGCGCCATCATGGCCGCCGGCAGTGTTACCGGTGCGGCGCGCCTGCTGTTCACCTCGCAGCCCACCGTTAGCCGCGAACTGGCGCGGCTGGAGCAGGTGACTGGCCTGAACCTGTTCGAACGCGAGGGAGGGCGCCTGGTGGCGACCGCCCAGGCGCTGCTGTTGATCGAAGAAGTCGAGCGCGCCTACGTCGGGCTGGAGCGGATCGATCGCTTTGCCCAGGCCATCCGCAATTTCGAGCAGGGGCGGCTGGCCATCACCTGCCTGCCGCTGTTCTCCCAGACCTTGCTGCCCAAGGCCTGCCAGCGCTTCCACCAGCAGCACCGCGGCGTGAGCGTGAGCATCCTGGCGCAGGAATCGCCGTTGCTGGAGGAGTCACTGGTCGCCCAGCAGCATGACCTTGGCCTGACCGAGGTGGAGCAGATACCGCGCGGCGCTTATGGCGAATTGCTGTTCAGCGCCAACATGGTGTGCGTGCTGCCCGAGCATCACCCGTTGCAGGCCAAGGCCGAGTTGGAGCTGAGCGATTTTCACGAGGTCGATTTCATCAACCTGGCCAGCCTGGACACCTACCGGCAGCGCCTGGACCAGCACTTTCGTGCGGCGGGGGTGAACCGCCGCACGGTGATCGAGACCACCAGTGCCGCCTCGGTGTGCGCCATGGTCAGGCAAGGCCTAGGGGTGGCGATCATCAACCCGCTGAGCGGGCTGGAGGCGGCACAGGGCGGGTTGCCGATCCGCAGGTTGCGGGTGTCGGTGCCGTACCAGGTGATGCTGATACGCCCCGACCACCGGCCGGCATCGGCAGCGGTGGAGCCGTTTTGCGAGGCGCTGCGGGTGCAGGCTAAAGCAATGCAGGCAGCATTGCGCTAGCGCCTGGCTCTCCTAAGGGGCTTTGTGCTGCCTGTGCCGGCGATGAGGCCAGTACAGGCAACAACGGTCGGCCCTATGTGCAATCTGCGGTTCAGAGTTCGCAGACGAAGGTCCCGGTCCCGGTCAGGATGTTTTCCAGGGTTTGCTTCACTTCGTCCAGGTCACTCAGGTCGCTGGTGAGGTGGATCTCCAGCACCTCGTCCCCCTTAAGCGCATCCTGGTCGCCGGCCGCCACTTCGATCAGCAGGCGCTTGGCACTCAGCGTCACCTTCAGCCCATCGAGCGTCGACGGCTCGTCATCCAGGGTCAGGTCGACGGTGTCTTCGTCCGGGTAGCGGGTAAGCAGGAACATCTGACCCTTGTCGCTGTGGCAGCACAGGGTCGCCATGTTGTCTTCCTCGTCATCGCAAGGGGTGGCGAACAGCAGGGCGGTGTTGATTTGCATGAGCAGGCTCGGATCAAAGGAAACGGAAGGGAATTCTGACAGTCTTGCGTACAGGCATAAACGTAAAGTTACCGCCCCTTGACCGAAATTGTCGCAGCGCTGCAAGCGTTGATGACCGATCAGTCGTTAAGCTTCGCCGAGCCCTGAGCGTGCCTGTGCACGTTCGACGCCTGGTTTTACCGTCCGCCTTGCCACGGGTTGGCTATCGTTGATCCGTACACGGCGCACGCAGCGACGCTTCAATTATTACAAAGCCCAAGCGGAGTACCACAGATGGCGTTCTTCACCGCAGCCAGCAAAGCCGACTTCCAGCATCAACTGCAAGCGGCCCTGGCGCAGCACATCAGCGAACAGTCCCTGCCACAAGTGGCGCTGTTCGCCGAGCAGTTCTTCGGCATCATCTCTCTGGACGAACTCACCCAACGCAGGCTTTCCGACCTGGCCGGCTGCACCCTGTCAGCCTGGCGCATCATCGAGCGTTTCGACCCCGAATACCCGCAAGTGCGGGTGTATAACCCTGATTACGAACGCAACGGCTGGCAATCGACCCATACCGTGGTCGAAGTGCTGCACCACGACCTGCCGTTCCTGGTCGACTCGGTGCGCACCGAGCTCAACCGCCGCGGCTACAGCATCCATACCCTGCAAACCACCGTGCTCAGCGTGCGCCGTGGCGCCAAGGGCGAGCTGCTGGAGCTGCTGCCCAAGGGCACACAGGGCGAGGGTGTGCGCCATGAGTCGCTGATGTACCTGGAGATCGACCGTTGCGCCAATGCCGCCGAACTGACCGTGCTGACCCGCGAGATCGAGCAGGTGCTGGCCGAGGTACGGGTGGCCGTGGCCGACTTCGAACCGATGAAGGCCAAGCTGCGTGAAGTGGTGGCGCAGGTGGAGCAGACCGCCTTTGGTCCTGCCCAGAACGAGAAGGGCGAGGTCAAAGCCTTCCTCGAGTGGCTGCTGGACAACCATTTCACCTTCCTGGGCTATGAAGAATTCACCGTCAAGCGTGACGCCGACGGCGGCCAGATGGTCTACGACGAGCAGTCGTTCCTCGGCCTGCCGCGCCGCCTGCGCGTGGGGCTGACGGCCGAAGAGCTGCGCATCGAAGACTACGCCGTGGCCTACCTCAACGAACCACTGTTGCTGTCGTTCGCCAAGGCCGCACTGCCCAGCCGCGTGCACCGCCCGGCCTACCCGGACTACGTGTCGATCCGCCAGCTGGACGCCGACGGCAAAGTCATCAAGGAACACCGCTTCATGGGCCTGTACACCTCTTCGGTGTATGGCGAAAGCGTGCATGCCATTCCGTACATCCGTGTGAAGGTGGCTGAAGTCGAGCGCCGTTCGGGCTTCGACGCCAAGGCCCACCTGGGCAAGGAACTGGCCCAGGTGCTGGAAGTGCTGCCGCGCGACGACCTGTTCCAGACGCCGATCGACGAGCTGTTCACCACCGTCATGGCGATCGTGCAGATCCAGGAGCGCAACAAGATCCGCGTGTTCCTGCGCAAGGACCCTTACGGCCGCTTCTGCTACTGCCTGGCCTACGTCCCGCGGGAAATCTACTCCACCGAAGTGCGGCAGAAGATCCAGCAGGTGCTGATGGAGCGCCTGAAGGCCAGCGACTGCGAATTCTGGACCTTCTTCTCCGAGTCGGTGCTGGCACGCGTGCAGCTGATTTTGCGGGTAGACCCGAAAAACCGCATCGACATCGACCCGCAGCAGCTGGAACGCGAAGTGATCCAGGCTTGCCGCTCGTGGCAAGACGACTACTCGACCCTGGTGGTCGAGAACTTTGGTGAAGCCCAAGGCACCAACATCCTGGCCGATTTCCCCAAGGGCTTCCCGGCCGGGTACCGTGAGCGCTTCGCCGCGCACTCGGCGGTGGTCGACCTGCAGCACGTGCTGAACCTGTCGGAAAGCAAGCCGCTGGCGATGAGCTTCTACCAGCCGCTGACCCAGGTGGGCGAGCGCATCCTGCACTGCAAGCTGTACCACGCCGATACGCCCCTGGCGCTGTCCGATGTGCTGCCGATCCTGGAAAACCTCGGCCTGCGTGTGCTCGGCGAGTTTCCGTACCGCCTGCGCCATGCCAATGGCCGCGAGTACTGGATCCACGACTTCGCCTTCACCTACAGCGAGGGCCTGAGCCTGGATATCCAGCAGCTCAACGACACCCTGCAGGACGCCTTCATCCACATCGTGGGCGGCGATGCCGAGAACGATGCCTTCAACCGGCTGGTGCTCACCGCCGGCCTGCCATGGCGTGACGTTGCGCTGTTGCGCGCCTACGCCCGTTACATGAAGCAGATTCGTCTGGGCTTTGACCTGGGCTACATCGCCAGCACCCTGAACAACCACACCGACATTGCCCGCGAGCTGACCCGGTTGTTCAAGACCCGCTTCTACCTGGCACGCAAGCTCACCCAGGACGACCTGGACGACAAGCAACTGCGCCTGGAGCAAGCGATCCTGACCGCGCTGGACGACGTGCAGGTGCTCAATGAAGACCGCATCCTGCGCCGCTACCTGGACCTGATCAAGGCTACCCTGCGCACCAACTTCTACCAGCCGGACACCAACGGCCAGAACAAGTCGTACTTCAGCTTCAAGTTCAACCCCAAGCTGATCCCCGAACTGCCCAAACCAGTGCCCAAGTTCGAAATCTTCGTCTATTCGCCGCGGGTAGAGGGCGTGCACTTGCGCTTTGGCAACGTCGCCCGTGGCGGCCTGCGCTGGTCTGACCGTGAGGAAGACTTCCGTACCGAGGTGCTGGGCCTGGTGAAAGCCCAGCAAGTGAAGAACTCGGTCATCGTGCCGGTCGGCGCCAAGGGTGGCTTCCTGCCGCGTCGCCTGCCGCTGGGGGGGAGCCGTGACGAGATCGCCGCGGAAGGCGTGGCGTGCTATCGCATCTTCATTTCCGGCCTGCTCGACATCACCGACAACCTCAAGGACGGCGGCGTGGTGCCTCCGGCCAACGTGGTGCGCCACGACGATGACGACCCATACCTGGTGGTGGCGGCCGACAAGGGCACGGCGACTTTCTCCGACATCGCCAACGGCATTGCCATCGACTACGGCTTCTGGCTGGGCGATGCGTTCGCCTCGGGCGGCTCCGCCGGTTACGACCACAAGAAGATGGGTATTACCGCGCGCGGCGCCTGGGTTGGTGTGCAACGCCACTTCCGCGAGCGCGGCATCAACGTGCAGGAAGACCCGATCACCGTGATTGGCGTGGGCGACATGGCCGGCGACGTGTTCGGCAACGGCCTGCTGATGTCCGACAAGCTGCAACTGGTGGCGGCGTTCAACCACCTGCACATCTTCATTGACCCGAACCCGGAGCCTGCGTCCAGCTTTGCCGAGCGCAAGCGCCTGTTCGACCTGCCGCGTTCGGCCTGGAGCGATTACGACACCAGCATCATGTCCGAAGGCGGCGGGATTTTCCCGCGCAGTGCCAAGAGCATCGCCATCAGCCCGCAGATGAAAGAGCGCTTCGCCATCGAAGCCGACCGCCTGACCCCGACCGAGCTGCTCAACGCGTTGCTCAAGGCACCGGTCGACCTGTTGTGGAACGGCGGCATTGGTACTTACGTGAAGGCCAGCACCGAAAGCCACGCCGATGTTGGCGACAAGGCCAACGACGCGCTGCGGGTCAATGGCAACGAACTGCGCTGCAAAGTGGTGGGTGAGGGCGGCAACCTGGGCATGACCCAGCTCGGCCGGGTCGAGTTCGGCCTGAACGGCGGCGCCACCAACACCGACTTCATCGATAACGCCGGCGGCGTGGACTGCTCCGACCACGAGGTCAACATCAAGATCCTGCTCAACGAAGTGGTGCAGGGTGGCGACATGACCGAGAAGCAGCGCAACCAGCTGCTCGGCAGCATGACCGACGAAGTGGGCGCCCTGGTGCTGGGCAACAACTACAAGCAGACCCAGGCGCTATCGCTGGCGGCCCGTCGTGCCCGCGAGCGGATTGCCGAGTACAAGCGCCTGATGGCCGACCTGGAAGCCCGTGGCAAGCTGGACCGTGCCATCGAGTTCCTGCCGTCCGAAGAGCAGTTGGCCGAACGCCTGGCGGCCGGCCAGGGCCTGACCCGCGCCGAGCTGTCGGTGCTGATTTCGTACAGCAAGATCGACCTCAAGGAACAGCTGCTTAAGTCGCTGGTGCCAGACGACGACTACCTGACCCGCGACATGGAAACCGCCTTCCCGCCGTCGCTGGTCAGCAAGTTCGCCGACTCCATGCGCCGCCACCGCCTGAAGCGTGAAATCGTCAGCACCCAGATCGCCAACGACCTGGTCAACAACATGGGTATCACCTTCGTCCAGCGCCTGAAGGAGTCGACCGGCATGAGCCCGGCGAACGTGGCCGGGGCCTATGTGATCGTGCGCGACATCTTCCACCTGCCGCACTGGTTCCGCCAGATCGAGGCACTGGATTACCAGGTGCCGGCAGAAGTCCAGCTGACCCTGATGGACGAACTGATGCGCCTGGGCCGCCGTGCCACGCGCTGGTTCCTGCGCAGCCGCCGTAACGAGCAGGACGCTGGGCGTGATACCGCACACTTCGGGCCGAAAGTCGCGCAACTGGGGCTCAAGCTCGATGAACTGCTCGAAGGCCCGACCCGCGAACGCTGGATGGTTCGCTATCAAGGCTTTGTCGACGCCGGTGTGCCAGAGTTGCTGGCGCGCATGGTGGCGGGTACCAGCCACCTCTACACCTTGCTGCCGATCATTGAAGCAGCCGACGTCACGGGCCACGACCCGGCGCAGGTGGCCAAGGCGTTCTTTGCCGTGGGGAGTGCCTTGGACCTGACCTGGTACCTGCAGGAAATCAGTAACTTGCCGGTTGAGAACAACTGGCAGGCGCTGGCCCGCGAAGCCTTCCGCGACGATATCGACCTGCAGCAGCGGGCGATCACCATCTCGGTCTTGCAAATGGCCGATGCGCCGGATGACATGGACGCCCGTGTGGCATTGTGGGCTGAACAGCACCGGGTCATGGTGGAGCGCTGGCGCGCCATGCTGGACGACCTGCGCAACGCCACCGGTACCGACTATGCGATGTACGCGGTGGCCAACCGCGAGCTGGTCGACCTGGCCATGAGCGGGCAGGCGGCGGTGGTACCGTCCTGAGCCTTATGGTGCGGTAAAACAAAGCCCCGGCAGTGATGCCGGGGCTTTTCTTTTGTCTGTACCGGCCTCTTCGCGGGGCAAGCCCCCTCCCATAGGTGCCCCACTGCCTTCAAGTTCAGTGCAGCAGCTGTGGGAGCGGGCTTGCCCCGCGAAGAGGCCGGTAGAGGCTTACTTGAACCGCCGCTCCACCCCTTTTTCCACCAGGATCTTGGCGGAAATCTCTTCCACTGAAAAATGCGTGGAATTGATGTTGGGAATGTTCTCCCGGCGGAACAGGCTCTCTACCTCGCGCACTTCGAACTCGCACTGGGCAAAGCTGGAATAGCGGCTGTTGGGCTTGCGTTCGTGACGGATGGCGGTGAGGCGGTCGGGGTCGATGGTCAGGCCGAACAGCTTGCTGTGGTGCTTTTTCAGCACCGCTGGCAGTTGCAGGCGCTCCATGTCGTCTTCGGTCAGCGGGTAGTTGGCCGCGCGGATGCCGAATTGCATCGCCATGTACAGGCAGGTAGGGGTTTTGCCGCAGCGGGACACACCCACCAGAATCAGGTCGGCCTTGTCGTAGTAATGGGTGCGCGCGCCGTCGTCGTTATCCAGGGCGAAATTCACCGCCTCGATGCGTTCCATGTAGTTGGAGTTGCCGCCAATCGAGTGCGATTTGCCCACGGAATACGACGAATGGGCGGTCAATTCCTGTTCAAGGGGGGATAAAAACGAAGAAAAGATGTCGATCATGAAGCCGTTCGAGGTCGCCAGGATCTCACGGATGTCCTGGTTGACGATCGTGTCGAAGATGATCGGGCGTACCCCGTCACGTTCGGCCGCCGCGTTGATTTGCTGGACCATGGTGCGTGCTTTGTCGGGCGAATCAATGTACGGACGGGTGAATTTGTTGAACGGAATGCTCTCGAATTGCGCCAGCAAACTCTGGCCCAGGGTTTCGGCAGTGATACCGGTGCCGTCGGAGATGAAGAACGCGGTTCGTTTCATTTGCGATCTGGGCCTTAAGCTGATGACGTTTCTTGGATATGATAAGTTCGGTTTGCCGAATGCGGCTGTCGGCATTCTCACTTATTTTCCAGGTACAGGCCACAAACGCCCGGCCAAGTCACCGAAGACAGGCGGGCGCCTCTTTGAGCTTTTCCAACACAGTTAGTGGAGAGATCACCTTGGTAGAGTACGTAGTTTCCCTCGATAAGCTCGGCGTCCATGATGTAGAGCATGTGGGGGGCAAGAACGCATCCCTGGGCGAGATGATCAGCAACCTTGCCGGTGCTGGTGTATCGGTGCCGGGCGGCTTTGCCACTACGGCGCAGGCGTACCGCGATTTTCTCGAACAGAGTGGTCTGAACGACAAGATTCATGCGGCGCTCGATGCGCTTGACGTGGATGACATCAACGCCCTGACCAAGACCGGCGCGCAGATCCGCCAATGGGTCATGGAAGCCGAATTCCCGGCACGTCTGGATTCGGAAATCCGAACCGCCTTCGCCGAAATGGCTGCCGGCAACGACAACATGGCGGTGGCCGTGCGTTCCTCGGCCACTGCCGAAGACCTGCCGGATGCTTCGTTCGCCGGCCAGCAGGAAACCTTCCTCAACATCCGCGGCGTTGATAACGTGATCCGCGCGGCCAAGGAAGTGTTCGCTTCGCTGTTCAACGACCGCGCCATCGCCTACCGCGTGCACCAGGGCTTCGACCACAAGCTGGTCGCCCTGTCTGCCGGCGTGCAGCGCATGGTCCGCTCCGAAACCGGCACCGCCGGTGTCATGTTCACCCTCGACACCGAGTCGGGTTTCCGCGACGTAGTGTTCATCACTGGCGCCTATGGCCTGGGCGAAACCGTGGTGCAGGGCGCGGTCAACCCTGACGAGTTCTACGTGCACAAGAACACCTTGCAGGCTGGCCGCCCGGCCATTCTGCGTCGCAACCTGGGCAGCAAGGCGATCAAGATGGTCTATGGCGAAGAAGCCAAGGCCGGCCGCTCGGTCAAGACCGTCGAAGTCGACCGTGCCGAGCGCGCGCGCTTCTGCCTGACCGATGCCGAGGTCAGCGAGCTGGCCAAGCAGGCCATGATCATCGAGCAGCACTACCAGCGCCCGATGGACATCGAGTGGGCCAAAGACGGTGACGACGGCAAGCTGTACATCGTGCAGGCACGCCCGGAAACAGTGAAAAGCCGTTCCAGCGCCAATGTCATGGAACGCTACCTGTTGAAAGAAAAGGGCACCGTGCTGGTCGAAGGCCGCGCCATCGGCCAGCGCATCGGCGCCGGCAAGGTTCGTGTGATCAACGACGTATCGGAAATGGACAAGGTCCAGCCGGGCGACGTGCTGGTTTCCGACATGACCGACCCGGACTGGGAACCGGTGATGAAGCGCGCCAGTGCCATCGTTACCAACCGCGGCGGCCGCACCTGCCACGCGGCGATCATCGCCCGTGAACTGGGTATTCCGGCCGTAGTCGGTTGCGGCAACGCCACCCAGGTGCTCAAAGACGGCCAGGGTGTGACGGTGTCCTGCGCCGAAGGCGACACCGGCTTCATCTTCGAAGGCGAGCTGGGCTTCGACATCAAGCAGAACTCGGTCGATGCCATGCCGGAGCTGCCGTTCAAGATCATGATGAACGTCGGCAACCCGGACCGTGCGTTCGACTTTGCCCAGTTGCCCAACGCCGGTGTCGGCCTGGCGCGGCTGGAGTTCATCATCAACCGCATGATCGGCGTGCACCCCAAGGCGCTGCTCAATTATGCGGGCCTGCCGCCGGAGCTCAAGGAAAGCGTCGACAAACGCATTGCCGGCTACAACGACCCGGTCGGCTTCTACGTCGAGAAACTGGTCGAAGGCATCAGCACCTTGGCTGCAGCGTTCTACCCGAAAAAGGTCATCGTGCGCCTGTCGGACTTCAAGTCCAACGAGTACGCCAACCTGATCGGAGGCAAGCTGTACGAGCCAGAAGAAGAAAACCCGATGCTGGGCTTCCGCGGTGCTTCGCGTTACATCAGCGAATCGTTCCGTGACTGCTTCGAGCTCGAGTGCCGTGCGCTGAAGCGTGTACGCAACGAGATGGGCCTGACCAACGTCGAGATCATGGTGCCGTTCGTGCGGACCCTGGGCGAAGCCAGCCAGGTCGTCGACCTGCTCGCCGAAAACGGCCTGGCCCGCGGTGACAACGGCCTGCGCGTGATCATGATGTGCGAACTGCCGTCCAACGCCATTCTGGCTGAAGAGTTCCTTGAGTACTTCGACGGCTTCTCGATCGGCTCCAACGACCTGACCCAGCTGACCCTGGGCCTGGACCGGGACTCGGGCATCATTGCCCACCTGTTCGACGAGCGTAACCCTGCGGTGAAGAAGCTGCTGGCCAACGCCATTGCCGCGTGCAACAAGGCCGGCAAGTACATCGGCATTTGCGGTCAGGGCCCATCGGACCACCCGGACCTGGCCAAGTGGCTGATGGAGCAGGGCATCGAAAGCGTGTCGCTGAACCCGGACTCGGTGCTCGAGACCTGGTTCTTCCTGGCCGAAGGCCAGGGCGCGGCCTGACGCAGTAAAACGCGGGGGGACGTCTGGCGTGCCCCCGCCTGGTTTTTTCCAGGGCGTGTTCCAGTAATGGTTCCCGCCCTTTTTTGTGCACCAAGCAACCTTATGCAAAGCAGCAGCACTCTATTTCCCGTGGCCCTGCTCAGTGCCGAGCGGCGCGGCGACCTCAGCGAAGACGTGTACCGGATCAAGGCTGGCAACAGCCCCGACCCTAGCGTCGAGCTTGCCCTCACCCGTCTGGGGCTTGCCGATCAGGGGCAGGCCTTTGGCGTGCCGGTCATTCTCCTGCACGGCAGTTTTTCCAATCGGCGTTTCTGGTATTCGCCCAAAGGGGTTGGCCTGGGCGCCTATCTCGCCCGTGCCGGTTTCGATGTGTGGATCCCGGAAATGCGCGGCCATGGCCTGTCGCCGCGTAACCGCGCCTGGCAGCACAACACTGTTGCCGCCTATGCCCGTGATGACCTGCCACTGATTGCTGCGTTCGTGCGCGAGCAGTCGGGCCAGGCGCCGCACTGGGTAGGCCACTCCCTCGGCGGCACGACCCTGGCGGCAGCCTTGGGCGGTGGTTTTCTGGCTGCCGGGCAGGTGGCCAGCGTGGCACTGTTCGGTACCCAGATCAGCCGCGTCTATTGGCCGCTGAAAGTGCCACCGCTGGCCTGGGGCGCGAAGCTGTTGCTCAAGCGCTGGGGGCAGATCTCCGGGCCGCGCTTCAAGCGTGGGCCGGAGGATGAGCCGATCGGTCTGGCGCTGGAGAGCATGCGCTGGCACGGCCTGTTCGGGCGCTTTGGCGACAAGCAGAGCGACTGGTGGGCGGGGCTGGCAGAGGTGGATGTGCCGCTGCTGGCGGTGGCTGGCGCGGGGGACTTCCAAGACCCGGTGTGGGCCTGCCGCAAGCTGTTCGAGCAACTGGGGGGTGAGCGCAAGCAGTTCCTGCGGCTTGGGCGTGAGGAAGGCTTCGACGCCTTCGGGCATGTCGACATGCTGGTGAGCAAGGCTGCGCAGGTGCAGGTGTGGCCGCTGGTGGAACGCTGGTTGCGTAACCCGCTGTTGCCGGTGCACGAGTCCATTGTGGCTGTAGAGCCTTTGCCAGCCAGCTGACCTTGTTTTGTCTGTACCGGCCTCTTCGCGGGTGAACCCGCTCCCACTGGGATTACACAGCACTGAAGTCTTGTGATATCCCTGTGGGAGCGGGTTCACCCGCGAAGAGGCCCGCACAGGCTGAAGATGACCGTTTGGTCCTTGGTGACTACGACAGCCTCCAAGGTGTAGCCTTGGCCGATACCCGCTTTCGTTGTGACTGACAGGAGCCTCCCCATGCAGCATTACGTAACGCCCGACCTGTGTGACGCCTACCCGGACCTGGTGCAGGTGCTGGAACCGATGTTCAGCAATTTTGGCGGCCGTGATTCGTTCGGCGGCCAGATCGTGACCATCAAGTGCTTCGAAGACAACTCGCTGGTCAAGGAGCAGGTCGAACTCGACGGCAAGGGCAAGGTGCTGGTGGTCGATGGCGGTGGCTCGCTGCGCCGTGCGCTGCTTGGCGACATGCTTGCCGACAAGGCCGCCAAGAACGGTTGGGAAGGCCTGGTGATCTATGGCTGCGTGCGTGACGTAGACGTATTGATCCAGACCGATGTCGGCGTACAGGCCCTGGCCAGCCACCCGATGAAAACCGACAAGCGCGGCATCGGCGACCTCAACGTGGTGGTGACTTTCGCCGGGGTAACCTTCCGCCCGGGCGAATATGTGTATGCCGACAACAATGGCGTGCTGGTCTCGCCAAGCCCGCTGAAGATGCCGGAGTGATGCGCCGCACGCGCTGATGGAGCTTTGATGTTCGAGGAAGACAACGCGCAGTGGGGGCTGGTCCATGCCCTGGTGCTCGATGGTAAAGGTAGCGCCCGCCCGATTGCCCGTACCGAACTGGACGACTTGCAGCTGCAACCTGAGCAGAGCCTGTGGCTGCACTGGGATCGCAGCCATCCACAAACCCGCACCTGGCTGCTGCATGACAGCGGCCTGAGCGAGTTTGCCTGCGAGCTGCTGCTGGAAGAAAACACCCGGCCGCGCCTGCTGCCCATGGCTGACGAACAGCTGTTGCTGTTTTTGCGCGGGGTTAACCTCAACCCGGGCGCAGAACCCGAAGACATGGTCTCGGTGCGTATCTTCGCCCAGGCGCAGCGGGTCATATCGTTGCGCTTGCGCCCATTGCGCGCCAGTGACGAGATTCTTCAGTTGCTGGAGCAGGGCAGGGGGCCGAAGTCGGCTTCCGAACTGCTGCTGCTGATGGGCGAGCTGCTGACCGAAAAGGTCCAGGGCCTGGTCAGCGACCTCTCCGAACTGGTCGACCTGGAAGAAGAAAAGGTCGAAGCCGACGAACGGTACACCCCGGAGAACGGCAGCCTGCAGCAGATCCGCCGTCGTGCAGCGGGCCTGAGGCGTTTTTTGGCACCGCAGCGGGAAATCTATGCCCAGCTGTCGCGCAGCAAATGGGGCTGGTTTGCCGATGCCGATGCCGATTACTGGAACGAGCTGAACAACAGCCTGATCCGCTACCTCGAAGAGCTTGAGCTGACCCGCGAGCGCGCTGCGCTGGTGCTGGAGAGCGAAGATCGCCGGCGCAGCGAGCGGATGAACCGCACCATGTACCGCTTTGGCATCATCACTTGCATCTTCCTGCCCATGAGCTTCATCACCGGGTTGCTGGGCATCAATGTCGGCGGCATCCCGGGGGCGGAAAACCCCTATGGCTTCCTGTTCGCCTGCCTCGTCGTGCTGGGGCTGGCGGTGGGGCAGTGGTGGATGTTCCGGCGGTTGCGATGGGTCTAGGTGTTCATTTTGAAACATTCGTGCCAATCGGATGTGTGACCCATTGCCCGGCCATCTCGTCTCTTGCTGACACTGCGCGAGGTGCACATGCACGATCCGTTTGAAGAATCCCTGCGTGACCTGCTCAAGGCGTCACCCTCCGGCAATGACCGGGATGACCTGGACGACGCTGCTTGCCTGGGTCGCGTGCTTAAAACTGCCAACCGTCAGGTTGGCGCGGGTGATCTGTTCAGCCTGCTTGGCCGCTGGAGCCAGGCGCTGCTGATTGCCGTCAATAATGGCTCGGCGCATGTCGCGCCGGTGCGTCGACACTCTTCCCGCAACGCTGCCAGCGGCAGCAAAGCAGATAAGGCCGATTGAATATGGAACTCGATCTCTGGACCCAGAGCCTGGTCACCGCGATGACCGCCCTTTGGACCAAGGTAGCGAACTTCATCCCCAACCTGTTCGGCGCGCTGGTCGTGGTGCTGCTCGGTTTCGTGGTGGCCAAGCTGCTCGACACGCTGCTGTCCAAGCTGCTGGCCAAGCTTGGCCTGGACCGCCTGATGGCCGGCACCGGCCTGACCAAGATGCTCGGCCGGGTCGGCATCCAGGTACCGATCTCTACCTTGATCGGCAAGATTGTCTACTGGTTCGTGCTGCTCATCTTCCTCGTCTCGGCCGCTGAATCGCTAGGCCTGGAGCGGGTTTCGGCCACCCTGGACATGCTCGCCCTGTATTTGCCGAAAGTATTCGGCGCGGCCTTGGTGTTGCTGGTCGGCGTGCTGCTGGCACAGGTGGCCAACGGCCTGGTGCGCGGCGCCGCCGAAGGCATCGGCCTGGAGTACTCGGCGGGCCTTGGGCGTATCACCCAGGGCTTGGTGATCATCATCAGCATCTCGGTGGCCATCAGCCAGCTGGAGGTGAAAACCGACCTGCTGAACCACGTGATCGTCATCGGGCTGATTACCGTTGGTCTGGCGGTAGCCTTGGCCATGGGCCTTGGCAGCCGTGAAATTGCCGGGCAGATTCTGGCCGGAATTTACGTGCGCGAGCTGTACCAGGTCGGCCAGCAGGTGCGAATTGGAGAGGTCGAAGGGCATATTGAAGAAATCGGCACGGTCAAGACTACGTTGCTGACCGATGATGGCGAACTGGTGTCGCTGTCCAATCGAGAGTTGCTCGAGCAGCGCGTCAATAGTCGCTAACCGCACAAAAGCTGTTAATGTATGCCGCCGCGAAATTCGACCCACGGGGTCGCGCGGCGACATTGACCTGACTGTCGGCCAGATCCGTTTTGAATAAAGTTCATTCGCCGCCCATGCGTTATGACCCCCGCGAGCTCACCGACGAAGAGTTGGTGGCGCGTTCGCATGAGGAGCTGTACCACGTTACCCGCGCCTATGAGGAGCTCATGCGGCGCTATCAGCGAACCCTGTTCAACGTCTGTGCGCGTTATTTGGGGAACGACCGTGACGCGGACGATGTCTGTCAGGAAGTGATGCTCAAGGTGCTGTACGGGCTGAAGAACTTCGAGGGCAAATCCAAGTTCAAGACCTGGCTCTACAGCATCACCTACAACGAGTGCATTACCCAGTACCGCAAGGAGCGCCGTAAACGCCGGCTGATGGACGCCTTGAGCCTGGACCCTGTTGAAGAGGCGTCCGAAGACAAGGCACCGAAACCGGAAGAAAAAGGCGGGCTGGACAAGTGGCTGGTGCATGTGAACCCGATTGACCGGGAGATTTTGGTGCTGCGTTTTGTCGCAGAGCTGGAATTTCAGGAAATTGCAGACATCATGCACATGGGCCTGAGCGCGACGAAAATGCGTTACAAGCGCGCGCTAGACAAGCTTCGTGAGAAATTTGCCGGCCTGGATGAAACTTAGTGGCGTGCAAATATCTCTAACGAACCGGCGAGTTCTGCTAGACTTGCCGTCGAGTTGTCCCCCTTGTTTGTGGTGGGACTGCTTAACTATCACCAGATGGGGATTTAACGGATGAAATTGAAAAACACCTTGGGCTTGGCCATTGGTTCGCTCGTAGCCGCTACCTCGATTGGCGCTATGGCACAAGGCACAGGCGCTGTGGAAGTCGAAGGCTTCTACAAGAAAGAGTTCTTCGACAGCCAGCGTGACTTCAAGAACGACGGCAACCTGTTCGGCGGCTCGATCGGTTACTTCCTGACCGACGACGTTGAACTGCGCCTGGGTTACGACGAAGTTCACAACGCTCGTGGCGAAGACGGCAAGAACATCAAGGGCTCGAACACCGCCCTGGACGCCGTTTACCACTTCAACAACCCGTATGACGCAATCCGTCCGTACGTTTCCGCTGGTTTCTCGCACCAGTCGCTGGGCCAGACCGGCCGTGGCGGTCGTGACCACTCCACCTTCGCCAACGTTGGCGCTGGTGCCAAGTGGTACATCACCGACATGTTCTATGCCCGTGCCGGCGTAGAAGCTCAGTACAACATCGACCAGGGCGACACCGAGTGGGCCCCAAGCGTTGGTGTTGGCCTGAACTTCGGCGGTAGCCCGAAGCAAGCCGAAGTCGCTCCAGCTCCAGTAGCTGAAGTGTGCTCCGACTCCGACAACGACGGCGTTTGCGACAACGTCGACAAGTGCCCAGACACCCCGGCCAACGTTACCGTTGACGCCGACGGCTGCCCGGCTGTTGCCGAAGTCGTTCGTGTTGAGCTGGACGTCAAGTTCGACTTCGACAAGTCGGTCGTCAAGCCAAACAGCTACGGCGACATCAAGAACCTGGCTGACTTCATGAAGCAGTACCCACAAACCACCACCGTGGTTGAAGGTCACACTGACTCCGTGGGTCCAGACGCTTACAACCAGAAGCTGTCCGAGCGTCGTGCCAACGCTGTCAAGCAAGTCCTGACCCAGCAGTACGGCGTAGAATCCAACCGTGTTGACTCGGTTGGCTACGGCGAAACCCGTCCGGTTGCTGACAACGCCACCGAAGAAGGCCGTGCTATCAACCGTCGCGTTGAAGCTCAGGTAGAAGCTCAGTCCAAGTAATTGGCCTGATGCTTCATGAAAAACCCGGCCTCGGCCGGGTTTTTCTTTGCCTGGGTTTTAACCGGCCTCACAGCCTGCTCCTGCAGTGAAGGGTATTCAGCCCGCGATTGAAACCAGCTCCAGAGCCTGCTGTTCCCCGACCACTTCCCCAATCACCAGAATCGCCGGGCTACGCAAGCCAAACCCACGCGCATCTTCAACCATGCCCCGCACATCGCTCCTGCACTCCCGCTGCTGCGGCATCGAGGCATTCTCGATCATCACCACTGCGGCTTGTTGCAGGGCGCGTACCGCCTTGAGGGTGAGCAGTTCAGGGTCGCCAGGGCCGGCACCCACCAGCCAGACTTTTGCACTCATCAGGTATTCCTCATCGGCAGGGTCCGCTCAGCCTTTTAGCAGGCTGAACAGCAAAATCAGGTTGAACAGCAGGGACAGCAAGGCCAGGGTGCGCCATACCTTCAGCGGCTCACGCTCCAGCAGTGGCCGTGGCCGGGTGGGCAGCTCCTGGCGGTCGCCGCGTTCAAGCAGCAGCAACCAGTGTTCGGCCGTTTCGAAGCGTTGCGCCGGGTCGGCGGCCACCGCCTGTTGCAGGTTGTGCTGCAGCCATTCCGGCAGGTCGGGGCGGTAGCGCGCGGCGTTGACTGGCTGGCCGAAGCGCGGGCGCTGGAAGGCTTCCACCTCGCCATACGGGTAGTGACCGGTCAGCAGACGGTACAGCGTCACGCCCACGGCATACAGGTCTTGGCGCGGGCTGGGCGGTTGGCCGTCAAACGCTTCCGGGGCGAGGTACGAGGGTGTGCCGGGCACGTCGTGCAGCGGGTCTTCGGACAGGCCTGGGCAGTAAGCCAGGCCGAAGTCCAGCAGGCGCAGCTGGCCATCGCTGCCCAAGTGCAGGTTGTCTGGCTTGATATCGCGGTGCAGCAGGTTGCGCCGGTGCAGCACGCCAACCGCCTGCAGCAGTTGCCGGGCCATTTCCAGCCACTGTGGCAAGGGCAGCGGGCCGTGTTCGGCCAGCAGCGTTGCAAGGGTCTGGCCGGGGTATTCGCGCATCACGTAGTACAGGTGCTGGCGCTGGCTGGCGGCATGCAGTTCGGGGAAATGTCGGCCAGCGACCCTGCGCAGGAACCACTCCTCCAGTAATAGTCCTTGCGCCGCTTTTGGCTCCTGCTCGCGTGCGGCAGGCAGGGTTTTTAGCAGCCACGCTTGACCTTGGCCGTCGCGCACCCGGTAGACCAGGGACTGGCGGCTGTGTGACAGCAGCTGTTCGGTGAGCCAGCCATCGATCACCTGGCCTTCGCGCAGCGGGCCGGGTACCGACCCCTGCTGCAGCTGTGCCAGGGTGTCGCCGAGGTTGGCCGTGCCCAGTTGCTCGACCTGCACCAGCAAGGCACTGGCGTTGTCCTGGCTGCCATTGAGGTGCGCACTGGTAACCAGCGTGTCGACGGCCAGTTGCAGGTCGGGCTGCTCACGCAACACCGCCTGTATATGCTGGTCGCCCAGGCTGGCCCAGACGCCGTCGCTGACCAGCAAGAAGCATTCACCCGCCTGCAGCTCGCCCTCCAGATAATCCACCAGCAGGTGTTGGTCCAGGCCCAGCGCGCGTTTCAGCACATGCTGCATGCCCGGCTGGTCCCACACGTGGTCTTCGCTCAGGCACTGCAGGTGCCCGGCGTGCCAGCGGTACACACGGCAGTCGCCAACATGGGCCAGGGTGAAGCGCCGGCCCCGCAGCACCAGTGCGCTGAGGGTGGTCAACAATGGCTGACCGCTGCCTTGGGCACGCAGCCAGCGGTTCTGTGCCAGCAGCAGGCGGTCGAGGGCCTGGGCCACGCTCCAGGTGGCGGGGGTGGCGTAGTAGTCCAGGGCCAGCGCCTGCAAGCTGGCGCGTGCTGCCAGGCCACCATCGGCGCATTGGCTGACGCCGTCGGCAAGGGCGAACAGGTAGCCCTTGCTGGCGGCCAGCTCTGGCGCTGGGGTAACCAGGCGCAGGGCGTCCTGGTTTTCCTCGCGCGGCCCGGTGGCGCTGGCCTGGGCGAAACTCAGTTGCAGGCTCATCGAGGTGCCTCAGACCCGCGCCGCAGTGACTGCAGCCGAGCCCCAGGTGGTGCGCCAGCGCTGTTTCACGCCGTGCAGGCCGAACCAGGCCAGCAGGCCGAGGCTGGCGAACAGCCACAGCCCCACCTGGTAATCGCCGGTGTGCTGTTTGATGGTGCCAAGCCCGGCGGCCAGCAGGAAGCCACCGATGCCCCCGGCCATGCCGATCAGCCCGGTCATTACGCCGATTTCGTGACGGAAGCGCTGCGGTACCAGCTGGAATACCGCGCCGTTGCCCGCGCCCAGGCCGAGCATGGCGCTGATGAACAGCGCCAGGGCGGCGGCGGCAGACGGCAGGTTGAAACCGACTGCGGCTATGCAGATGGCTGCAACGCTGTACATGCCCAGCAAGGTGCGGATACCGCCGAAGCGGTCGGCCAGGGCACCGCCGAGAGGGCGCATCAGGCTGCCGGCGAACACGCAGGCCGCGGTGTAGTAGCCAGCGGTGACCGGGCTCAAACCGTACTGGTCGCTGAAGTAGCCAGGCAGGGCACTGGCCAGGCCGATGAAGCCGCCGAAGGTGACACTGTAGAAGAACATGAACCACCAGCTGTCACGGTCGCCGAGGGCCTTGAGGTAGTCAGCCATGGCCTTTGGTTTTGGGCGCTGCGGGGCGTTGCGCGCCAGCAGGGCGAACACCACCAGCGCCAGTGTCAAAGGAATCAGCGCAAAGCCAAACACATTGTTCCAGCCAAAACCCGCGGCCAGCGCCGGCGCCAGCAGGGCGGCGAACACTGTGCCGGAGTTGCCGGCGCCGGCAATGCCCATGGCCTTGCCCTGATGCTGCGGCGGGTACCACTGCGACGCCAGCGGCAGCGATACGGCGAACGAAGCGCCGGCAAAGCCGAGGAACATGCCCAGCAGCAGCACCTGTTCATAGCTGTGTACGCCGAAGTGCCAGGCCACCGCCAGCGCGACGATCACCACCACCTGGCCGATCACGCCGGCGGTCTTGGGCGACAGGCGGTCGACCAGTACGCCCATGGCAAAGCGCAGTACTGCCCCGGCCAGGATCGGCATGGCCACCATCAGGCCCCGTTGTTGTGCGCTCAGTTGCAGGTCACCGGCAATCTGCACCGCCAGCGGGCCCAGCAGGTACCAGACCATGAAGCTCAGGTCGAAGTACAGAAACGCAGCGAACAGCGTGGGCACATGCCCGGATTTCCAGAAGCTGGTACTCATCGAACACCTCACTTGGCAATGCAGCGGAACGAAAAAGACGCCGCTACCCGCTCCACGGAGGTGGAGGGGAGAGCGACGTCTTTGTCGGGATTTAAGTGGGGCAACCGCCGTTGGCTACCGGTGCAAATACATCAGCAAGAGCCGGGCCAATTCGGAATATCGAGCAGCGCGGACTTTGTGGGAGCGGCCTTGTGTCGCGATAGGGCTGCGCAGCAGCCCCATGATTTCAGCTTCGCCGCTGAGATTGCCGGGGCTGCTGCGCAGCCCTATCGCGACACAAGGCCGCTCCCACAAAGGCCTGCACTGCTAGCCGAGCATTTCATGCATGGCAATGATCTGCTCTGCCACCTGAATCAGCTTCTGCTGCCGGCTCATGGCCTGGCGGCGCATCAGGGTGTAGGCCTGTTCTTCGTTGCAGTCTTTCATTTTCATCAGCAAACCCTTGGCCTGCTCGATGCGTTTGCGTTCGGCCAGTTGCTGGTCGCGTGCCACCAACTGCGCCTTCAGTGCCTGATCGCTTTCGAAGCGGGCCATGGCCACATCCAGAATGGGCTGCAACCGGGCGGCATGGATGCCTTCGACGATATAGGCACTGACGCCCGCCTGAATCGCCTGGCGCATCACCCCGGGGTCATGCTCGTCAGTGAACAGCACGATGGGGCGTGGCTGGTCACGGCTGACCAGCACCACCTGTTCCATCACATCACGGTCAGGTGAGTCGGTGTCGATCAGCACCACATCCGGGCGCACCGTTTCGATGCAGGCGGGCAGGTCGATGGTCAAGCCTGGGGCTTCGGTGACCTCGAAGCCCGCCTCGATCAGCGCCGCCTTGAGGCGGCCAAGTTTGTGCTGGGTGTCGTCAATCAGCAGGATGCGCAACATGTAGGTCTCCCTCACACGCCGACGCGGGCTTCGGGCAGGTCGCCCAATGCATGCAGGCTGAAACTGCGGGCGTAGCCGTAGGGGTCGCTGCCGTCCCAGCAGGTGCCGTCGATCAGCAGGCTGCTGCGCATCGGCAGCGAAGGGCACGCTACGCCCAGGCTTTGCGCCGCCTCGCTGTACAGTGCCAGTTGCTGTACCTGGCGGGCCACGCCGAGGTAGTCGGGGTCTTCGCGCAGCAGGCCCCAGCGGCGGAACTGGGTCATGAACCACATGCCGTCGGACAGGTATGGCAGGTTGGCCCGGCCGTGGTCGAACAGGCGCAGGGCATGCCGGTCTTGCCAGTGGTTGCCCAGGCCATCCTGGTAGTGGCCGAGCAGGCGTGGCTCGATACTCGCCAGCGGCGTATCCAGATAAGCGCTGCCGCTGAGCAGTTGCGCGGTGCTGCGGCGGTTTTCCGGGCTTTGCTCGATGAACCGGCTGGCGGCGAGGATTGCCTTGATCAGGGCGCGGGCGCTGTTGGGGTACTGTTCGGCGAAGGCGCGGGCGCAGGCCAGGACCTTTTCCGGGTGGTCCGGCCAGATCGACTGGCTGGTGGCCAGGGTGAAGCCTTGGCCCTTGGCGACCGCATCAGCGGCCCAGGGCTCGCCCACGCAGAAGCCGTCGATGCGACCGGCCTGGATGTGTGCGGCCATCTGTGCCGGTGGCACCACCACGCTGTCGACGTCGCGCAGTGGGTGGATGCCCTGGCTGGCCAGCCAGTAATACAGCCACATGGCATGGGTGCCGGTGGGGAAGGTCTGGGCGAAGGTCAGCCGTGCGCCTTGCTGGTGCACCAGCCGCGCCAGTGCTTCAGGGTTGGTCACGCCTTTGCGCTGCAGCGCCGGGGACAGGTTGATGGCCTGGGCGTTCTGGTTCAGTCCCATGAGCACGGCCATATCACTGGCGGGTACCCCGCCAATCCCCAGATGCACGGCGTAGGCCAGGCCATACAGGCAGTGCGCCGCGTCCAGCTCGCCGCTGACCAGCTTGTCGCGAAGCCCCGCCCAGGAGCCCTGGCGGTGGACGTTGAGGGTAAGTCCGTGTTGTTGGGCGAAGCCCTGGGTGGCCGCGACCACCACCGAGGCGCAGTCGGTCAGGGCCATGTAGCCGATGTTCAGGCTGGGCTTCTCGGGCGCATCGCTGCCGTTGACCCAGGCCAGGGGCGTTGCTCGGGGTACAGTGTTCACAAGGTTCCTCGCCTGTACTGATTAGGCTGTGGGCCAAACCGGTGCAACCGATGTGCCAGGGCTGCACTGGCCCATGATTTGCTGTCCTGCCAGCGCCACGGTGGCTATAATCGCCCCCTCACTTACCCCGAGCCTTGCCTGCCCATGTATACCCTGGCCCGCCAGCTGCTGTTCAAGCTTTCTCCGGAAACCTCCCACGACCTGTCCCTGGACCTGATCGGTGCCGGTGGCCGCCTTGGCCTTAACGGCATGCTGTGCAAGCAGCCGGCAGCATTGCCGGTCACGGTCATGGGCTTGAACTTCGCCAACCCGGTGGGCCTGGCTGCCGGCCTGGACAAAAACGGCGCAGCCATCGACGGTTTCGCCCAGCTGGGTTTCGGTTTTGTCGAAATCGGCACCGTCACCCCGCGGCCGCAGCCGGGTAACCCCAAGCCGCGGCTGTTCCGATTGCCGGAAGCCACGGCCATCATCAACCGCATGGGCTTCAACAACCTGGGTGTTGATAACCTGCTCGACCGGGTACGTGCGTCGCGTTACAAGGGCGTGCTGGGCATCAACATCGGCAAGAACTTCGACACCCCGGTGGAGCGTGCCGTCGATGATTACCTGATCTGCCTGGACAAGGTGTACACCGCCGCCAGCTATATCACCGTCAACGTCAGCTCGCCGAACACCCCCGGCCTGCGCAGCCTGCAGTTCGGCGATTCGCTCAAGCAGTTGCTCGATGCCCTGGCCGTGCGCCGTGAGCAGCTGGCCGCTACCCATGGCAAGCGCGTGCCGCTGGCCATCAAGATTGCCCCGGACATGAGTGACGAAGAAACCGCGCTGGTAGCCGCCGCCCTGATGGAATCGGGCATGGATGCGGTGATCGCCACCAACACCACGCTGGGTCGTGAAGGTGTCGAAGGGCTGCCGTATGGTGGCGAGGCGGGCGGCCTGTCGGGCGCGCCAGTGCTGGAGAAGAGCACCCACATCGTCAAGGTGCTGGCAGGTGAACTGGGCGGCAAACTGCCGATCATTGCTGCCGGTGGCATTACCGAAGGCCGTCACGCTGCCGAGAAAATCGCCGCCGGGGCGAGCCTGGTGCAGATCTATTCGGGCTTCATCTACAAGGGGCCGGCACTTGTCCGCGAGGCGGTGGACGCTATCGCGGCAATGCCACGGGTTTGATCGGCAGACAAAAAAAGGGCCCCTTCAAGGGGCCCCTGGGCCTTCGCCCGCCGCCCGGATGGGGCGTGCATGGTAAATCGAATTCAGTGTCCTCGATCAGCCAACGGCGTGATTTTCGTTGAGTCTATGGATACCAGCGGTGCCAGTCATTCCGTCCCAGTTATCACCGCGACCTTCGCGCCAGCCGTTGATCCAGGCTTGGCGAACAGAAGGAAGATTGAAGGGGCAAAGTTCGCGGGATTTGCCGGTGACCCCATATTGGTAGCCACGTGAATATGCTCTTTCCAACGGATCACGCTTAAGTCTTCTCATAGGGTGTTGCCCTCACTTGTTGACTGTAATGTCCCGTCGGCCTCTCTGAGGCCGGGCAGAGTCTTTCTGCCGGTTTGCGCTCGCTGCCGGCGTGGCGAGCTGAAAGTGCCGCCTCGTTGCGAAGCGGCCTGAGACCAGTTCTAACGAATGCGAGTCACGGTGTGAATGATCGATTTGTCATAAGCACGTAACCTTTCATAGGGTCAGGGGATAAGTAAATAAATGCGACTTAACCTTATTTGAGGTTTGGCCCGCTATGATCGGGGTTTGCTGATGATTGACGTCATTTCGCCAGCGTCTCTGGCGGGTGGCAGAAATAATTTGAAATGCGACGAAGGGTCACACAGGCCCCGGCATCGCCAGAATTTTTTGTACTGCCTGATGATCTAAGCTGTCTTTGCCACTGGGCCGAGCGCAGATCGGTCAGGCGGCCCGGCCCTTCGCGGCACGCTTATGTGCCGAAAGGGGCCACCCGCACGCCTGCTGGAAAGGCATGCGGGCAAACATCGCGGGGCGATGCGTCGCCTCGTCAGTCAAATAGCCCAAGGCTCTGGAATACTCATGTCGGACCGTTTCGAACTCTACCTCACCTGCCCTAAAGGCCTTGAAAGCCTGCTTGCCGAGGAGGCCAAGGGCCTTGGCCTTGACGAGGTGCGTGAGCACACCTCGGCCATCCGCGGCGCCGCCGACATGGAAACCGCCTACCGCCTGTGCGTATGGTCGCGCCTGGCCAACCGGGTGCTGCTGGTGCTCAAGCGCTTCTCCATGAAGAACGCCGACGACCTTTACGACGGCGTGAACGCGGTTGACTGGGCCGACCACCTGGCTGCCGACGGCACCCTGGCGGTGGAATTCAGCGGCCATGGCTCGGGCATCGACAACACGCACTTCGGTGCGCTGAAGGTCAAGGACGCCATCGTCGACAAGCTGCGCAACCGCGAAGGCCTGCGCCCGTCGGTGGAAAAAATCGACCCTGACGTGCGTGTGCACCTGCGCCTGGACCGTGGTGAGGCCATCCTTTCCCTCGACCTGTCCGGCCACAGCCTGCACCAGCGTGGCTACCGCCTGCAGCAAGGGGCTGCGCCGCTGAAGGAAAACCTGGCGGCGGCGGTGCTGATCCGCTCGGGCTGGCCGCGCATTGCCGCCGAAGGTGGCGCGCTGGCCGACCCGATGTGCGGTGTGGGCACCTTCCTGGTCGAAGCGGCGATGATCGCCGCCGATATCGCGCCCAACCTCAAGCGTGAGCGTTGGGGCTTCAGTGCCTGGCTCGGCCACGTGCCGGCGCTGTGGCGCAAGGTGCACGACGAGGCGCAGGCGCGGGCGCAGGCCGGCCTGGCCAAGCCACCGCTGTGGATCCGTGGCTACGAGGCCGACCCGCGGCTGATCCAGCCGGGCCGCAATAACGTCGAGCGTGCCGGGCTGGGCGACTGGGTGAAGATCTATCAGGGCGAGGTCAGCACCTTCGAACCACGCCCGGACCAGAACCAGAAAGGCCTGGTCATCAGCAACCCACCCTATGGCGAGCGCCTGGGTGACGAAGCCAGCTTGCTGTACCTCTATCAGAACCTGGGCGAGCGCCTGCGTCAGGCGTGCATGGGCTGGGAGGCGGCGGTGTTCACCGGCGCGCCGCAGCTGGGCAAGCGCATGGGTATTCGCAGCCACAAGCAGTACGCGTTCTGGAACGGCGCCTTGCCGTGCAAGCTGCTGCTGTTCAAGGTGCAGCCTGACCAGTTCGTGACGGGCGAGCGCCGCGAGGCACCGCCCGAAAGCGCGCAAGTCCGCGAACAGGCACCGTCGGTAGCCAGCGAGCCGGCGCGTCTGTCGGAAGGGGCGCAGATGTTTGCCAACCGTCTGCAGAAGAACCTCAAGCAACTGGGCAAGTGGGCTCGTCGCGAGCAGGTGGACTGCTACCGCCTGTACGATGCCGACATGCCCGAGTACGCCCTGGCAGTCGACCTGTACCACGACTGGGTGCATGTGCAGGAATACGCTGCGCCACGTTCGATCGACCCGGACAAGGCCCAATCGCGCCTGCTCGATGCCTTGGCGGCGATCCCTCAGGCACTGGGCATTTCGCCGCAGCGCGTGGTGCTCAAGCGCCGCGAGCGGCAGAGTGGTACCCGCCAGTACGAGCGCCAGGCCACCGAGGGCCGCTTCCAGGAAGTGAACGAAGGTGGCGTCAAGCTGCTGGTCAACCTCACCGACTACCTCGACACCGGTCTGTTCCTGGACCACCGTCCGATGCGCATGCGCATCCAGCGCGAGGCTGCCGGCAAGCGTTTCTTGAACCTGTTCTGCTACACCGCTACGGCGTCGGTGCATGCAGCCAAGGGCGGGGCGCGCAGCACCACCAGTGTCGACCTGTCGAAAACCTACCTCGACTGGGCGCGTCGCAACCTGGCGCTCAATGGCTTCTCCGAGCGCAACCGCCTGGAGCAGGGTGATGTGATGGCCTGGCTGGAAAGCAACCGCGACAGCTACGACCTGATCTTCATCGACCCGCCAACCTTCTCCAACTCCAAGCGCATGGAAGGCGTGTTCGATGTGCAGCGTGACCACGTGCAACTGCTGGACCTGGCCATGGCTCGGCTGGCGCCGGAGGGGGTGTTGTATTTCTCCAACAACTTCCGCAAGTTCCAGCTCGACGAGCACCTGATGGCACGCTATGCCGTGGAGGAAATCACCGCCCAGACCCTGGACCCGGACTTTGCCCGTAACAACCGCATCCACCGCGCCTGGCGTCTGCAATTGCGTTGAGCCGACGAGGTACGTTGCGCGGCTGATGGCCAATAGCTATAAATGAGGGCAGGGCAAGCTAATCCGCAGGACGCTGACGTGACGAGATGGGTGTATGTCAAAGTGTGGCGTGCGTGCGCGGTTATCTGGCCTGTGCACAGAAGCGGTGTCCGCCTGGGCGGTGGCGCTGGTGGTCTTGGTGGCGGGCGGCCTGTTGACGGCCGCCTTGGCGCTTGCCGCGCAGGGTGTCTACAAGCAGCAGTTGCGCCAGCGTTTCGAGTTGCTGGCCAGCGAGCGCTTCAGCCGCATTGCTGAACGCTTCGATGAACAGCAGCAGCGCCTGGACGGCCTGCGGCGGTTCTTCGGCTTTTCCAACACAGTCACCTCACTTGAATTTGACGGTTACGCCAGGCCGTTGCTGCAGCGCACGCTGGCCTACGCCTGGGCGCCCCGCGTCGAAGCTGCGCAACGCGCCGAGTTCGAGCGCCATGCGCGTGAGCATTCGGGCCCGGGCTATGTAATCCGTGACCAGGACGCGCAAGGCCAGTGGCGCCCCGCGCCACAGCGCGACCATTACTTCCCTGTGCTGTATACCCAATCGGGTGAAATGCCCGGGCTGCCGTATGGGCTGGATCTTGCCGGCCAAGGTGCGGCCCAGGCCGCGCTGGCGCGCGCACTCGGGCCTGGCAGCATGGCGGTGTCAGAACCCCTGGCCTTGTACGATATTCCTTCGTACGCGCGTGGTCTGCTGCTGGTGGCGCCGGTGTTTTCCGACGCAAACGAGCATGGCGCAGCAGCAGGCTACGTCATGGCCTTGCTGAGCATGCGCGAGCTGGTGAGCGATGGGCGGCCAGTGGCGACGGATGACAACCTGGTGGTGCGTATCGTTGATCCGTCCGGGTTGCAAGGGCCGGAAGTGATGTTCGACTCGCTGAACCAGGCAGCCCCCTTGTCGCTGGCCAGCAACCAAGTGTTGCAGCTGGCCGACCATCGCTTTGAGTTGAGCATCCTGCCGAGCCTGGCCTTCTTGCAGGCTAATCGTTCGTCAGCTGTGCTGGCAGTCGTTCTACTGGGCGGGTTGTTGAGCCTGCTGCTCAGCGCCTTGCTGTACAACCTGTTCAGCCAGCGCCAGCGCGCCCTGGCCCTGGTCGAGCAGCGCACCGCCGAACTGCGGGTCAGCGAGCAGTCGCTGCGAGGTACCCACAACCAGTTGCGCAGCGTGCTGGATGCGGCCACTCAAGTGGCGATCATTGCCACCAACCTCAAGGGTGTAGTGAGTACGTTCAATGCCGGTGCAGAGCGTATGCTCGGTTATCCGGCCAGCGAGGCGATCGGCCAGCTTCGCCTTGACCACCTGGTGCTGCCCGAAGAACTGAGCCAGCGGGCTCAGGCGCTGAGCCTGCGCTATGGCCGCACGATCGCCGGTGGTCAGGCCATGTTCGCCGAAACGGTTCAAGCGCAGGGTGCCGAGCCTGGGGAGTGGACATTGTTGCGCGCCGATGGCAGTCAGCTGGTGGCCAACATGCTGGTTACCGCCATGCTGGATGAACAGGGTTTGTGGGTGGGCTATCTGGCCATCTGCATTGATGTCACCGAGCGGCGTCGGGTGCATGAGGCGCTGGCGGCGCGTGACCGACTGCTGGAAAAGCTCAGCGCCGAGGTGCCGGGCGGTATCTACCAGTATCGCCTCGATGCCAATGGTCATTCGTGCTTTCCCTATGCCAGCCAAGGGCTGTACGACATCTATGAAGTCGACCTGCAGCAGCTGCGCGAGGATGCCACGCTGGTGTTCGAGCGTATCCACCCCGACGACCTGGACCGCGTGCGCCGCTCGGTGCGTTATTCGGCCGAGCACCTGGCGCCCTGGCGCGAGGAATACCGGGTATGCCTGCCGCGTGCCGGGCTACGCTGGGTGCGTGGCGAAGCGACGCCAGAGGTGGGTGAGCAAGGCTGCACGCTGTGGCATGGCTACCTGACGGATATCTCCGACCTCAAGGGCGTGGAGGAGGAATTGAGGGCGTTGTCGGTGACCGATTCGCTGACGGGCATCCATAACCGCCGCTACTTTCAGGAGCGGCTCAAGGTTGAGCTGGAACGCGCCCAGCGCGAAGGCTTGGCGCTGGCCGTGATCATGCTCGACATCGATCACTTCAAATGCATCAACGACCGCTTCGGCCATGCCATGGGCGATCGCGTGCTGCGCAGCTTGTGCCAGCGTATCGGCCAGCGTTTGCGGCGTACTGATGTGTTCTGCCGGCTGGGCGGGGAAGAATTCATGGTGCTGTGCCCGGGCAGTGATGCTGAGCAGGCGCGGTTGTTAGCGCTTGAGTTATGGCAAGGGGTGCGCACGTTGCCGGTGGAAGGCGTGGGCCAGGTGACCGCGAGTTTTGGTGTGGCTGGCTGGCGGCCGGGGGAGGGTGCCGATGCCTTGCTGCTACGGGCTGATGCGGGTGTTTACATCGCGAAACAGGCCGGGCGGGACCGGGTGGAGGGGGAGTCGGCCTGTTAGCTGCCAGCTGTCTGTGCCGGCCCTTTCGCGGCTAAAGCCGCTCCCACAGTGATCGCGCAAACTGTCACAGTTTGCGCAAGACACTTGCTCTCAGTCGCGAAAGGGCCGGTACGGACCAGCCAATCAGTTGGCCGCTGTGCTGCCGGCCAGCTTCGGCTGGCGGTACAGGTCCAGCAGGACCTGGTCGAGCACCTGCGAAGCACCCCACGGTTTCGGGTCGTTGAGAATCGCCGCCACCGCCCAGGTATGGCCGTTGCTGTCGCGGCTGAAGCCGGCAATTGCCCGCACGGTATTCAGCGTGCCGGTCTTGATGTGGCCTTCACCGGTCATGGCAGTGCGCTTCAGGCGCTTGCGCATGGTGCCGTCCATGCCCACCAGCGGCATGGAGCTCATGAATTCGGCAGCGTAGGGGCTCTTCCAGGCGGCCTGCAGCATCTGGGCCATCTCCCGGGTGCTGACCCGCTCGGCACGCGACAGGCCAGAGCCGTTCTCCATGACCAGATGCGGCGCGGTAATGCCCTTTTTTGCCAGCCACTGGCGCACCACGCGCTGGGCGGCGCGGGCATCGTCCCCATCGGCATCGGTGCGGAACTGCGCGCCAAGGCTCAGGAACAGCTGCTGGGCCATGGTGTTGTTGCTGTACTTGTTGATGTCACGGATCACTTCCACCAGGTCTGGCGAGAAGGCGCGGGCCAGCAGGCGAGCACTCTTGGGTACATTCTCGATGCGGTCGCCACCCTGGATACTGCCACCCAGCTCGTTCCAGATGGCGCGCACGGCACCGGCGGCGTAGGTGGCGTGATCGAGCAGCGACAGGTAGGTCTGCGAGTTGCAGCCGTCACCCAGCTGGCCGCTGACGGTGACGCTGATGCCATCGGCCTGTGGCACCGGGTTGTAGCGCACATCGCCTGTGCACTGCTTCGAAGCCACCGCCTTGACCTGGTTGTCGATGCGGATGCTGGCAATCGGTGGCTCGACCGCAACGGTCACCTTGCCGCCATCGTTGCGGGCCACGAAGCGCAGCGCCTTGAGGTTGACCAGCAGCGAATCGGGCTTGACCAGGAACGGCTTGTTTTCATCGCCGCCGTCATCGTTGAACTGCGGCAGGTTGGGCTGCACGAAGTGGCTGCGGTCCAGCACCAGGTCACCGGTGATGGTGCGCACGCCATTGGCGCGCAGGTCACGCATCAGCAGCCACAGCTTTTCCATGTTCAGTTTCGGGTCGCCGCCACCTTTAAGGTACAGGTTACCGTTGAGCACGCCATTGCTCAGGGTACCGTCGGTATAAAACTCGGTTTTCCACTGGAAGGTCGGGCCGAGCAGTTCGAGGGCCGCGTAGGTGGTGACCAGTTTCATGGTCGAGGCCGGGTTCACCGACACATCGGCATTGAACACGGTGGGCGTGCCGGGGCCGTCCAGCGGCAGCATGACCAGCGACAGGGCCGTGTCCTGCAGCTTGTTGGCCTTGAGCGCCTGCTGCACTTTGGCGGGCAGGGTGGTATTGACGGTGGCGGCCTGGCTGGGCAATGCGAGTGGCAACAGCAGGCTTGCCAGAATGAGGGGACGAAGCGTTTTGATCATAATGGATAAATACCCTGCGGCGAGGGAAAAGGGCATTGGGGCTGTAAGAGATGATGGCCCCACGACGAAAGAGTACGCATTATGCCCCAAGCGTAGCGACGATGCGCCACGTTCGACGGAAAAGCACCGCCAATAAAAAAGGCCACCACAAGGGCAGCCTTTTCAGCGATCAAGCCAGGCAGGGATCACTCAGCCTTGTTGATCGGCTTTTCCGGGTACCAGGCGTCCAGCAGCGGGCTGACTTCGATCTTGGTCAGTTCGCTACGGCCCTTGAGCCAGGTTTCAACGGCAGCACGCTGTTCTTCGCTGACCGATCCGCGTTTGACCGAGCACACCAGGCCGTAATCGTCACCGCCTACATAGTCCAGGCCGTTGGCGTCCATCGCTTCTTCCAGGAACGCATCGAGGAAAGCATCGATTGCCTGGTCATCCAGATCTTCCTTGAATTCCAGGTTCAGCTCGAAGCCCAATTCCTGAAACTCGTCGACACACAGCTTTTTGCGCAGACGACGGGAGCGGTTTGTGGCCATGAAACAATCCTCTTAGGTAATAACGCCGCGCAGTCTACCAGTTAACACGTGGGGCTGCCTGCCTGAGTGCATGCGCCGGTAGTCAGTTCGTTGGCCAACGCCCGTTCCACACGGCACATGTGCCGCGCCAGTGCCTGACGGCGCAAGCGCAACTGGGGGGTAGGCAAGCCGCGGGCCTCCAGGGCTTCGCAGGCCGCCATCAGGTCGTGGGCTTCCAGCATGCGCGCGGCACTCAGCACCTTGTGGGCCTGCTCGGCAATGGCCTCGCTGTCTTGCTCCGGGTGCAGCGCCATCAAGCTGGCCCGGTCGGCCTGCAGGCTTTGCTGCAAGGTCAGCAGGAAGCGCTGGCGGTCGTCGGGGTCATGCCCGATCACTGCAGCCAGGCCTTCCAGGTGGTACAGCTTGCGCCGGGGCTTTTGCTGGCGGCGCGGGCGAATGCCCGCCAGGCGCTGGCTGAGGGTGCCCAGGCTGATCGGCTTGAGCAGGCAGTCGTCCATACCGGCGCTCAGGCACTGGCGGCGCACCTCTGGCTGTGCGTTGGCGGTGTAGCCGAGAATGGTGCAGCGCTGCCGCTTGCCATGGCGTTCTTCGGCACGGACGGCGGTCGCCAGTTGGTATCCGTTCATGTGCGGCATGTTGCAGTCGAGCACCAGCACATCGAAGTCGCCTGCGCGCCAGGTGGCCAGGCCTTCACGGCCATCGCGGGCGCTGGCGTGCGGCAGGCCCAGGTAGCCGAGCTGCTGCGCCATCAGCTGCAGATTGGCCGGGTGGTCATCGATCACCAGCACATTCAGCCGCGGGTCAGGCACCTCGAGGTGTTCGAAGGGCGGCGCTGAATGCGGGGCGGCGTCAATGCGCTGCAGCGGCATTTTCAGGCGCACCTGGGTGCCAACATCTTCCAGGCTCTTGATGGTCAGGCTGCCGCCCATCATTTCGCACAGGCTGCGGCAGATGGCCAGGCCCAGCCCGGTACCCGCGCGGGCGCCCTGGCTATGCGGGTTGGCCTGTATGAACGGATTGAACAGGCGCTGCAGGTCGTCGGCATGGATGCCGATGCCGCTGTCGCGCACTTCCAGTTCCAGCACTGCGGGCAGGGTGCTGCCGTCATCCAGCAGGCCTACGCAGATGCGAACCTGGCCATGCTCGGTGAACTTGATGGCGTTGCTTACCAGGTTGGACAGCACTTGTTTGAAACGCAGCGGGTCGAGCAGTGCGTGGCAACGCGCGGCGGGTGCAATCATCACCTCCAGGGCAAGGCCTTTCTGGCGTGCCTGCCCCTCGAAAATGCGCCCTACCGATTCGACCAGGGCCGCAAGGTCGACGGCTTCCGGTGCCAGGGACAAGTGCCCGGATTCGATACGCGCGATATCGAGAATATCGCCGATCAGGCCCAGCAGGTCTTTGGCTGAGTGGTGGGCCAGTTCCAGTGCGCTGCGGTCCACCTGGCCCTGGTCGGCGCGTTTGACTGCCAGTTCGAGCATGCCGATGACGGCGTTCATCGGGGTGCGGATCTCATGGCTGATGGTGGCCAGGAAGGTGCTCTTTGCGCGGTTGGCGTCGTCGGCCTGCTGCTTGGCCTGACGCAACTCCATGACCAACTGGCGGCGTTCGCTGATGTCGATCCAGCCGCCGATGATGCCCTGTACTTCGCCCAGTGAGTCACGGTACGGCAGTATCCAGTGATAGATGGTCATTTCGCGGCCCTTGATCCGCAGTGGCCGGTCCATGATCAACGGCGAGCCTGCGGCCATGACTTTCAGATAGTCGGCCTGGATCTGTCGAGTCTGCTCGCTGTCGGCAAACAGGCTGGCGTCCAGCCGTTTGCCGATGACCTCGTCGGAGCGGGCCTGCACGGCTTCCAGATAGCTGTAGTTACAGCTTTGCAGGCACCCCTCGCGGTCACGCACGTACATGGGGTGGGGCGTGCCGTTGAGCAGGGCGCGCATGAACGCCAGTTGGTCGTTCAGTGCGCGTTCGGCGGTTTGGCGCTGGCGAATCTGCAAGCGCAAGCGGGCGTTCCAGAGCAAGGCCAGCAACAGCAGCGCGACCATGCCCAGCACCACTTGTAGCGCAAGCTGGCTGTAGTCTTTGCCACTGCCATCGTCGTGCTGCCCGAAGCCGCGCCAGCGGTTGTTGATCACCCCCAGCTCTTCGGGCGAGATGCTCAGTAGCGCCTTGTCGAGGATCGACTGCATCGCCTGTGACGGGGTGCTGGTGGCCATGGCGAAGTTGGCAGGCTCGCTGCCGACCGTGGTGCGGATGACCAGCCCAGGGTTGCTGGCCAAGGCATGGTTGGCGTCGATCAACGTGGTGATCACCGCATCGACGGCACCGCTGTTGAGCAAGGCCATGGAATAGTACGCGCTCTCGGTCTCGACCCAGCCGATTTTCGGATAGTGCCGGGACAACAGGGTGTCCATGGCGCTGTAGCGGGTAATGGCCACGCGATGCCCCTGCAACTGCTCCAGCGTGCTCATGCCCTTGTCATCCTTGCGGCCGACCAGCACGAAGGCGCTCTCCAGGTAGGCCCGGCTGACCTGCAGGTCGTCTTTGGTCACCCCGCCAGTGGCCAGTGCGGCAATCACATCGGCGCGGCCATCCTTGAGGCGGGCGATCATGTCGGCAATGCCGCTTGCACGCTGCACGTCAAAACGCAAACCGGTGCGCAGGCTGATGAGCTCCAGCAGGTCGGCTGTGATGCCGCGAAAATGCCCTGAGCCATCGAAATAGGATAGCGGCGCAGCCGTATCATCGATCGTTACGCGCATCACCGGGTGATCTTGCAGCCACTGTTCCTCGGCATCGGTCAGTTGCAGCTTGCGGTCAGTCAGCAGCAGGTCGCTGCCGGCGCTCCAGCGTTTGAAGATGCTGGCACGCAGTGCCGCAGGCTGGCTGTCCAGTGTGGTGTTCACCAGCGCCAGCAGTTGCGTGTCTTGCTGGCGCAAGGCAAAGCCGAAGCCGATGGCCTCGTGCTGGCCGAAATTGGCCATGCGCAGGCGTGGCAGGTGGCCGCGGTTAAGCAGGTAGTGGGTGGAGATGGTGTCGCCGATGTACACGTCGGCCTGGCCGAACGCCACGGCGTTCAAGGCTTGGCTGGAGGAGCCAAAGGCCAGTAGCTCGGCCATGGGGTAGGTGCGGCGTACCTCCTGCTTGGGCAGGTAATGGTAAAGCATGCCGAGGCGCAGGCCGGTCAGGTCCGCGTCCAGCGCCCGGGTTTCGTCTTCGCGTGTTACCAGCACCGGTTGGTCAACGGCATACGGATGCGACAGCGCCAGGCCGTCGCTGGCCGCTTCGTAGCCATTGGCGGTGCCAAGCAGGTCGATATCGCCATGCCTGAGCGCCTCCACTGCCGCCTGCCGGCTGGAGAAACGCAGCACCCGCACGGGTAACTGCAGGGCCGTGCCGATCAGGCTCGCGTACTCGGCGGTGAGGCCCTGGTAGTCGCGGCCGCCACTGGTGATGTCGAACGGTGGGTAATCCGGAGCCGACGTGCCCAGTACCAGTTCCTGACGGCTTTCGAGCCATCGCCGTTGTTCGGCCGTGAGCATGGGGCGGGTCGGCTTGGCTGATGACCGAGCCAGTAACGTATAGGATGAGGCCTCTTGATAGGTGGCCTGCACGACGCCGCTGAACAGGAGCAGGGCGAACAGCAGGCGAGCGAAAGGGCGCGGCATGACCATCCTCAGACCAGCGCGTTGCGTTTGGCAATTTCGATCAGGTCAACCAGTGTGTTGACCTGAAGTTTGTGCATGAGGCGCTTCTTGTAGGTGCTGACAGTCTTGCTGCTGAGGAACATGCCCTTGGCAATTTCCTTGTTGCTGCGGCCTTGGGCGAAGAGTTGCAGTACCATCAGTTCGCGGTCATTTACCTGCCTGAAGAGTTTCAGCTCGGCATCGGCTGTCTGGTCATGCTTTATTGCCTGGCTGGGGAAATAGTTGTAACCGGCCAGGACCGCCTTGATAGCACTGAGCAGTTCGCTCAGGTCTTCCTGCTTGCACACATAGCCTGCGGCGCCGGAGTGCATGCAACGTACGGCAAACAATGCGGGAGACTGCGCGGTCAATACCAGAACCTTCAATGGCAGGGCCATGGCCTGGAAGCGGGAAAGCACCTCCAGCCCGTCTAGCTTGGGGATGCTGATGTCGAGGATGACCAGGTCAGGGGCGGCTTCACGAATCATCTGCATGGCGTCCACGCCGTTGTCCGACTCGCCGACAATCTTGTAGTTCTGGTTTTCCAGCAGCATACGGACGGCCAGGCGGATGACAGGATGATCGTCGACAATAAATATGGAATGCATGTTCAACTTCCCTGCGGGCGATTGAGGGGGATAATCGGCACCTTATCGCAGTTGGAAGTCGTCAGACATGCGAGGAAGGGCGATTCGCCCTTTATGGGAAATGGCTTACAAGATAAAACAAAACGGGCTACGAATTTTGTGTGTTTGACCCAATGTCAAAGCGTGATTGGTAACTTTTCGTGCACTTTTACTCGGGCTGTTTAATTTGCCGTCAGTATATGTAGGAAGTTTCCTGCAATATGCGGTGCAGCACTGGCTCAAGGACCGTGGCTGCACCGGCGTGCTTCAGGTGGGGCTGGAGCGCCCGGTCATTTCCCGGGCCATTTCGCTGGCATAGCTGTCGGTCATCCCGGCGATGAAGTCGATCATGCGCAGGAAGGCACTGTGCAGCGAGGCACGTGGGTCCGGAGCATTGTTGCCGATCAGGTCCAGTACCCGGCGGCTCTTGAACGAGGGGGTGCGCCCACCGTGCTGTTCGAGCGCTGCGCCACAGAAGGTATTGAGCAAAATCTCCAAGGTGGTATAGGCACCAATTTCGTGCAGGGTTTTGCGCTTGTCCTGGAAGATCTTGTTGCGTGCCATGTCCTTGGCCTGCAGCACGCAGCGCTTGGCCGGGCCGTGCATGTGCTCTACCAGGTCGCCTGCCAGGTGCCCGGCCAGCAATGCCTGCTGCTGCTCGACGAACGCGTGGGCGGCAGCGTTGGTCAGGTGTTCGATAGCCTTGCCACGCAGAATCGCCAGTTTGCGCCGGCGGGAATCACGGGGGCCGAGCTGGCGGTAGGTTTCTGGCAGGTCTTCACCGACCAGGTCAAGCAGCAGGGCTTCGACTTCAGCGTATTCGAGCAACTCCATTTCCAGGCCGTCTTCCAGGTCGATCAGCGCATAGCAGATGTCATCGGCAGCCTCCATCAGGTAAACCAGCGGGTGGCGCGCCCAGCGCTGTTCTTCCAGTTGCGGCATGCCGAGCTTGCGGGCGATCTGCTCGAGCAGGGGCAGTTCGCTCTGGTAGCTGCCGAACTTGTGCTTCTTGTAGCCCAAGGCGTCGGCGTGGCGCGCGCTCCAGGGGTACTTCAGGTAAGTGCCGAGGGTGGCATACGTCAGACGGGTACCGCCGTCGAATTGGTGATACTCCAGCTGGGTGAGCACACGAAAGCCTTGGGCATTGCCCTCGAAATTCAGAAAATCGGCCCGCTGGTCGTCGCTCATGTCATCCAGCCAGCCACGCCCGGCTGCCTGCTGGAACCAGTGGCGGATGGCGTCCTCGCCGGAGTGGCCGAAGGGTGGGTTGCCGATGTCGTGGGCCAGGCACGCTGACTGCACGATCATCCCCAGGTCGCTGGGGGCGCACCAGTCGGGCAGGTTGTCGCGCAGTGTTTCGCCGACGCGCATGCCCAGGGAGCGACCGACACAACTGACTTCCAGTGAGTGGGTCAGGCGTGTGTGGATGTGGTCGTTGCTGGAAACCGGGTGTACCTGGGTCTTGCGCCCGAGGCGGCGAAAGGCACCAGAGAAGATGATGCGGTCATGGTCTTTGTGGAAGGGGCTGCGCCCGAGTTCATCGGCGCTATAAAGGGCTTTGCCCAGGCGTTCGCGGGTGAGCAGGGTGTGCCAGTCCAAGGCGCATTCTCCTGTGGATCGAAGGAAGCAGCATATCCTGAAGGAGCAGCCTTGTGCTGCGAAGAGGCCTGTTTGAGCGATACACGGGTATCGCCGGGCCGGGCTCTTCGCAGCACAAGGCTGCTCCTACAAAGGAATGTGCAGTGTTCAGGGGCGGCGGTTACCTTGCAGGTACAGGCGCACCAGCGGCAGCAGGCTGCTGCCCAGGCGGACCAGCCGCGCCAGGTTACCGCTGCGCACGCCCTTGCCAGTGAGGAAGCCCAGCGCCACCACGGCACCAATCCCCCATAAAGGCGCATGCTTGATCCCCAACCCTGCGTGCAGTGAGCTGCCCATACCGCGCACGCGGCGCAGCGGCTCCATCAGTTGCCCGGACTCATGGCGGATTTCCTGGCGGTGCATCTCCATGCGCAGGCGCAGCAGTGCTTTGCGCAGTTCGCGCGGGTTACGGGTGTTTGGCAGTTGTGGCAGGCTCATGGCAACAGGCGCTCCCGGTCCTTGGCGAGTTCTTCAAGGGTGGCCCCGAATGGCGACGATTCGTCGAACACCGCTGCCTTCAGGCGCAACCCGCAGTACAGCGCGGCAAAGCCATAGAACACGCACAGGCCGATGATGCCGGCCAGGCGATAGCTGTCCCACAGGAGCACCAGTAACAACCCGGAAAGGGCTGTCAGCAGCAGCAGGGCGAACACCAGGGCCAGGCCTGCGAACAGCAGCAACCGCAGGGTGCGGCCCTTTTGCTCCTGCAATTCGATGCCAAGCAGTTCGATGTGGCTGTGCAGCAGCCCCAGCGCAGCTGCGCCCAGGCGCTTGCCCGAGGCGCTGGCGCCGTTGGCGTCATTCTCCATGGGAACCCCTCAGCGCCGGTTGGCCAGCAGGCCGATCAACAGGCCGACGCCGGCGGCGATGCCGATTGCCTGCCACGGGTTTTCCTGCACGTACTGCTCGGCGCTGCCCAGCGCGGCCTGGCCGCGCTGGCGCACGGAGTCCTGGGTCAGTTGCAGGGTTTCGCGAGCCTGGGTCAGGCGGTCGTGAATCTGTTCGCGCAATTCGTCGGCCTGGTCGCCGGCCAGGTTGGCAGTGTCGGCCAGCAACCTCTCGGTGTCGCGTACCAACGCCTGGAAGTCAGCCATCAGTATCTCTTGTGCAGTCTTTGCCGATTTGCTGGCCATGGGCCTCTCCCTGTCGATGAGTGTTGGTAGTTCGAGTAATAGCACGCGCGGAAGGTTCAAGTGCCGGTGCTGGTATGGGCCTTGCTAAGTCATTGCCACGTTGCGGGGCGTCGCTGGCAGCGATTGCGCCGATTCAGGGCGTCAGCGCAGCGTGTACCGATAAACCTTAACCCAATCCACGACAAACCCAAGAAAAAACCACGCAGGCTCCGACCCGCTCACCGAAACAGGGCAGGGGGCTGGCACCGATTCGGTGCAGGGATGCAGGTTCTTGAACTGTCCTGGTGCCTTTTTTAGCAGGCCTGCCTATTTCATGGAAAACATGCACAGCGCAATGGACTCCCTCGTCCACGGTTCCAACACTCTGTTCATTCTCATGGGCGCCATCCTGGTGCTGGCGATGCATGCCGGCTTCGCCTTCCTTGAAGTGGGCACGGTACGCCACAAGAACCAGGTCAACGCCTTGTCGAAGATCCTCAGCGACTTTGCCATCTCGGCACTGGTGTATTTCTTCATTGGTTACTGGATAGCCTATGGTGTCCATTTCTTCCAGCCGGCAGCGGCGCTGGCCGTTGACCATGGTTATTCGCTGGTCAAGTGCTTCTTTCTGCTGACGTTCGCTGCGGCGATCCCGGCGATCATCTCCGGGGGCATCGCCGAGCGCGCGCGCTTCGTGCCGCAGTTGTGTGCCACGGCGTTGATCGTGGCGTTTATCTACCCGTTCTTCGAGGGGGTAGTGTGGAATGGCAACCTGGGGCTGCAAGCCTGGTTGCAGGCCCGCTTCGGCGCGCCTTTCCACGATTTTGCAGGCTCGGTGGTGGTGCACGCCATGGGCGGCTGGCTAGCCCTGGCGGCGGTATTGCTGCTGGGCGCGCGGCGTGGGCGCTACCGGGACGGCCGTTTGGTGGCGTTTGCGCCGTCGAGCATTCCGTTTCTGGCGTTGGGGTCGTGGATTCTGATCATCGGCTGGTTCGGCTTCAACGTGATGAGTGCACAGACGCTGCAAGGCGTCAGCGGCCTGGTAGCGATCAACTCGCTCATGGCCATGGTCGGTGGCACCCTGTCGGCCTTGCTGGCCGGGCGTAACGACCCGGGCTTCCTGCACAACGGGCCGCTGGCCGGCCTGGTGGCGATCTGCGCCGGCTCCGACCTGATGCACCCGATTGGCGCACTGGCCACCGGACTGGTGGCTGGCGCGTTGTTCGTCTGGACCTTCACTGCAGCGCAAAACCGCTGGAAGATCGACGACGTGCTGGGCGTGTGGCCACTGCACGGCCTGTGCGGCGTGTGGGGTGGCATTGCCTGCGGCGTCTTTGGCCAGACGGCACTGGGCGGCATGGGTGGTGTCAGCCTGGCCAGCCAGCTGCTGGGCAGCCTGATGGGCGTGCTGGTGGCATTGGCCGGCGGCTTTGCCGTGTATGGCGCAATCCGTGCGCTGCATGGGCTGCGCTTGAGCCATGAGCAGGAGTTTCAGGGCGCGGACTTGTCGCTGCACCGTATCGGCGCCACCAGCCAGGATTGAGCCAGGTCAGGTGCATGACGAGTGCGAGAGACCTAGAATAGGTATCTCTGCATGCCAACCGGGACCTGAGCCATGCTGCCTGAATGCCAACTGTTCGGTACCCTCGGCTGCCACCTGTGTGAAGTGGCCGAGGCCGTGCTGATGCCTTTTGTCGATCATGGCCTGTTGGTCGAGCTGGTCGACATCGCCGAGAGTGAGGTGCTGTTCGAGCGCTATGGCCTGATCATTCCGGTGTTGCGACGCTGCGACAATGCTGCTGAGCTGCACTGGCCGTTCGATGCCGAACAGGTGGTGGCGTTCCTGGGGCAATGATGGCTGCAGAGGAGTTGCAACCCTGCTCCATGAAGGGTGAAGCGAGCTGATGATCAGGTGCCGGCGCACTGGCGCCGGTCACCTTTCCCATCATCGGAATAGTTCGCCATGTTGATCACTCCACATTTCACGCTCGATGAAATGACCGTTTCCCAGCTCGCCGCCAGGGACGGGTTCGATAACACCCCACCTCCTGATGCCCGGGCCAACCTGCAATTGCTGTGTTGTGCGCTGGAGCAGGTGCGCGCACTGTTCGGCGTGCCGATCATCGTCAGCAGCGGTTTTCGCAGCGAGAAGGTTAACCGGCTGATCGGCGGTGCCACCAACAGCCAGCATATTCAGGGGCTGGCGGCTGACTTCACGGTGATGGAAGTCAGCCCTCGGGAAACCGCTCGGCGGATCAACGAAAGTGCCGTGCCGTTCGATCAACTCATCCTGGAGTTCGACAGATGGGTGCATCTTTCGGTAACCCGTGGCACCCCGCGCAGGCAGGTTTTGACCCTGCGCAGAGGCAGCGGCTACCTGCCGGGGCTGCAATGAACCGCATTGACGGCGGCAAGGGGATGTTCGTATGCTGTATATAAATACAGTGTCGAGGTAACGTCATGCTCAACGTCGAGCAACTCAAGTACAGCGTCAACCGCATGCCCGTGGATCGGGTGGCTGACGCCGTTCTGGAACTGCGCCTCGAAGGCCTGGTGACCGACGACCGCACGCCGTTCGGTAAAGTCCACTTCAATACCTGCTTCGCCGAGATCGAGGCCTTGTTCCAGCGTGCCGGCTATCACCGCGGGCTGGATGTGGTGGGTTACCAGGGGTTGCTCTATGCCCTGTACGACCCCGGTCGTTGGGAACCGGTGCAGGTGTTGCGCTGGCTGAAGGAACGCAGCGAGGCGATAGTCCAGGCTGGTTGAGGGCGCGGGCTTGGGCGATAATGCGCGGCCGTGAACGTTTCGAGCCCTGCCATGACCGCGCCCTTCGACCCCGCCCGCCAGCAAGCCAGCACGGTGTGCCTGCCCCCCGGTAACTGGGCGACGGTGCTCGATTGCCTGTGCGACCATTTCAAGGCCATCGACCGCGCCCAGTGGCTTGACCGTTTTGCCCGTGGCCGGGTACTGGATGCCGAGGGGCGGGCGATTGCTGCCGAGTTACCCTACAAGCGTGGCCTGCGTTTGCACTACTTCCGCGAAGTGGCGAACGAGCGGCCGATCCCGGTGCAGGAAGTGGTACTGCACGCGGACGAACACTTGGTGGTGGCCGACAAGCCGCATTTCCTGCCGGTGACGCCGACGGGCGAGTACGTCGAGCAGACCTTGCTGCGCCGCCTGATTCGTCGCCTGGATAACCCGCATCTGGTGCCGTTGCACCGCATAGACCGGCACACCGCCGGGCTTGTGCTGTTTTCCGCCAACCCGCACAGCCGCAGCGTTTACCAACGCCTGTTCCCCGAGCGGCGCATCGACAAGCGCTACCAGGCCATTGCGGCGGCGATGCCGCAGCATGCATTTCCGCTGGTGCACAAAAGCCGCCTGGTGCATGGCGAGCCGTTTTTCCGTATGCATGAGGTGGAGGGTGAGGCCAACAGTGAAACCTTGGCCGAGGTGCTGGAAAAGAATGGGGAGCTGTGGCGCTATGGGCTGTCACCAGTGACCGGCAAGACCCATCAGTTGCGCGTGCACATGGCAGCCTTGGGGGCGGGAATCTGCAATGACCCGTTCTACCCGCAGCTGCTTACTGCAGAGGATGACTACCAACGGCCGCTGAAACTGCTGGCGCAGAGCTTGCGTTTCGAAGACCCGTTGAGCGGCGAAGAACGCTATTTCGAGAGCCGCCTGCGGCTGGACTGGTAACACAGGCCGCAGGCATACGCGGCCCTTGTGGCAGCGGGCCTGCCCGCGAACACCGGCAGGGCCGGTGCCATCCACCGCGTTGGTTTCTTCGCGGGCACGCCCGCTCCCACAGGTACGTCGCAGGCTCCAAGGTCACTAGGTTCCTGTGGGAGCGGCTTCAGCCGCGAATACCGGAGCGTCAGCGGTTGAACCGCTCCACCAGCGAATACTGGCTACCCGCTGTGCTGGTCAGCGCCTCGCTCAGCAGTGCTGAATGCTGCGCCTGTTCGGCGGTCTGGTCGGCCAGTTCGGCGATGGTGCTGATGTTGCGGCTGATCTCGTCGGCCACTGCAGTCTGCTCCTCGGTCGCAGCGGCAATCTGGGTGGCCATATCGGTGATGTTGGCCACCGCTTCGCTGATCCCCACCAATGCCTCATCAGCCTGCATCACCCGGTCGACACCTTCCTGCGCCTGACGGTGGCCGGTTTCCATGGTCAGCACGGCGTTGCTGGCAGTTTGTTGCAGCTTGGCGATCAGGCCGTGGATCTGCCCGGTGGATTCGGCAGTGCGCTGGGCCAGCTGGCGGACTTCGTCGGCCACCACGGCAAAGCCACGGCCCATCTCGCCGGCACGCGCCGCTTCAATGGCCGCGTTCAGTGCCAGCAGGTTAGTCTGGTCGGCAATGCCCTTGATCACATCGACCACGCCACCAATCTCGTCGCTGTCCTTGGCCAGTTGGGTAACCGTCTGACCGGTTTCGCCCACCGCTGCCGACAGACGCTCGATGGCCTCGCGGGTTTCCCCGGCAATCTGCCGGCCCTGGCTGGTCAGGCGGTTGGCTTCCTGGGTGGCGTCGGCCGTGCGCTGTACGTGGTTGGCCACTTCCTGCGTGGTGGCGGCCATCTGGTTGACGGCGGCGGCGACCTGCTCGGTTTCCACCCGCTGGCGCTCCAGCCCCGACGAACTCTTGTGTGCCAAGGCGTCGGACTGGCGCGCCTGGTCGCTGAGGTGTTCGGCACTGTCCTGCAAGCGGGTCAGGCAGGTTTTCATGCGGGCATCCTGGCTGAGCATGGCCATCTCCAGACGCGCCTGCACGCCACGGCTGTCGGTGTACATCTGCGCGATCAGCGGGTCGGAGGTGGTCTGTTCGGCCAGGCGCAACAGGCGTTTGAGGCCACGCTGCTGCCAGCTCAAGCCCAGCAGGCCCAAGGGGACGGATAGCCCGGCAGCCAGGGCAAAGCCCCAGGAATGGCCCAGCCAGTTGCCGATCAGGAAGCCTACCTGGCTGATCAGGATGAACGGCAGCCAGTCCTGGAGCACCGGCAGCCACTTGTCCCTGCGAGGTACTGCGGGCTTGCCTTGGTTGATGCGTTGGTACAGGGCCTCGGCGCGGCGAATCTGCTCGGCGGTTGGCTTGACCCGCACCGACTCGAAACCGATGACCTGGTTATTGTCGTAAATCGGTGTGACGTAGGCGTTGACCCAGTAGTGGTCCCCGGACTTGCAACGGTTCTTGACGATGCCCATCCACGGCTGGCCCTGCTTGAGGGTTTGCCACATATGGGCAAACACGGCAGGCGGCACATCGGGGTGGCGCACCAGGTTGTGCGGCGCCCCGGTCAACTCCTCGCGGGTGAAACCACTGATGTCGATGAAGGCATCGTTACAGTAAGTGATCACGCCCTTGGCGTTGGTGGTGGAGATCAACCGCTGCTGGGCAGGGAAAGTCCGTTCTCTCTGGGTAATCGGCTGGTTGTTACGCATGGGTTGATAGTCCGCAGGGCTTTGGACAGGTATCGGCAAGCTATGGGTTTTATTGAATGATTATTTAATGTGGCTGCGTTTGTTCGTCGTTGGGGCTCTGGCGCCTGTGAAATCGAGCGCCGCCTGCGCGGCGCATCGCGAGCTGGCGCTCGCTCCTACGTTTGTTTCGGGCCAATTTTTCCTGTGCAATTTGCGCGCGAACGCCTTGGTGCATGGCGCAATATCTCGTCGTACACACAAGGCGGTCGCGCGCGCCTGCCACAGGCATAACTGGCCCGAAACAAACGTAGGAGCGAGCGCCAGCTCGCGATGCGCCGCGCGGGCGGCGCTCGGTCTCGGGAGCGCCGCAAATCTGCAGCCGAACCTCCCAGCCTCAGCCAGCGATCATCTGTCGCAACACATAGTGCAGGATTCCGCCGGCCTTGAAGTACTCCACCTCATTCAAGGTATCGATCCGGCACAACACTTCGATCTGTTCCTGCTGCCCGTCTTCGCGGGTAATGCGCAACGGCAGGCTCATGCCCGGGCGGATCTGTGCACCGTTCAAGCCCAGCACATCGATCCGCTCCTTGCCGGTCAGCACCAGTTGCTTGCGGTCGTGGCCGGCCTTGAACTGCAGCGGCAGCACGCCCATGCCCACCAGGTTGGAGCGGTGAATGCGCTCGAAACTCTCCGCCAGCACCGCTTTGATGCCCAGCAGGTTTGTACCCTTGGCCGCCCAGTCGCGGCTCGAGCCGGTGCCGTATTCCTGGCCGGCGATTACCACCAGTGGGGTGCCTTCCTGCTGGTAGCGCATGGCCGCGTCGTAGATCGACAGCTTTTCGCCAGTAGGCACGTGCAAGGTATTGCCGCCTTCTTCCCCGCCCAGCATTTCGTTGCGGATACGGATGTTGGCGAAGGTGCCGCGCATCATGACTTCATGGTTGCCGCGCCGCGAACCGTATGAGTTGAAATCGCGCGGTTCCACGCCCTTTTCACGCAGGTAGCTCCCGGCAGGGCTGTCGGCCTTGATGTTGCCGGCAGGGGAGATGTGGTCGGTGGTCACCGAGTCGCCCAGCAGCGCCAGCACCCGGGCGCCTTGGATGTCGGCGATTTGTGGCGGCGGCCCGGCGATATCGTCGAAGAACGGCGGGTGCTGAATGTAGGTTGAGTCGGCCTGCCACACATAGGTGGCAGCCTGTGGCACCTCGATGGCCTGCCACTGCGCATCGCCGGCAAACACTTCGGCGTATTCCTTGTGGAACATCGCGGTATCGACCTTGGCCACGGCCGCAGCAATTTCCTGCTGGCTGGGCCAGATATCGTGCAGGTACACCGGTTGCCCGTCCTTGCCGGTGCCCAGCGGGTCGCGAGTCAGGTCAAGGCGAACGCTGCCGGCCAGTGCGTAAGCCACTACCAACGGTGGCGAAGCCAGCCAGTTGGTTTTGACCAGTGGGTGCACGCGGCCTTCGAAGTTGCGGTTGCCCGACAGCACCGAGGCTACGGTAAGGTCGGCGCTGCCGATGGCTTTCTCGATCGCTTCGTCCAGCGGGCCCGAGTTGCCGATGCAGGTGGTGCAGCCATAGCCGACCAGGTCGAAGCCCAGTTGCTCAAGGTAGGGGGTGAGCCCGGCGGCCTTGAAATAGTCCGTGACAACCTTGGAGCCTGGTGCCAGGGAACTCTTGACCCAGGGTTTGCGTTGCAGGCCTTTTTCCACGGCCTTTTTGGCCACCAGCCCGGCAGCCATCATCACGCTGGGGTTGGAGGTGTTGGTGCACGAGGTGATCGCCGCAATTACCACGGCGCCATCGCGCAGGGTGTGAGTCTGGCCTGCATGGCTGTAATCGATCTCGCCAGCCTGGTCGGCGTTGCCCACCGCTACGCCGCCCCCGCCCTCGCTTTCCAGGCGGCCGACTTCTTTTGCCAGTGGCTTGGGCTGCAGTTCGATGAAATGGTCAAAGGCCTGACTGACCTGGCCCAGCGCCACGCGGTCCTGTGGCCGTTTCGGCCCGGCCAGGCTTGCTTCGACCTCGTGCATGTCCAGTGCCAGGCTGTCGCTGAACAGCGGCTCCTGCCCCGGCAGGCGCCACAGGCCTTGGGCCTTGCAGTACTGCTCGACCAGTTGCACTGTCGCTTCGGGGCGGCCCGACAGGCGCAGATAGTCCAGCGTCACCTGGTCAACCGGGAAGAAGCCGCAGGTGGCGCCATATTCGGGCGCCATATTGGCGATGGTCGCACGGTCAGCCAAGGGCAGCTCGGCCAGGCCGTCGCCATAAAATTCGACGAACTTGCCCACCACACCCTTCTTGCGCAGCATCTGCGTCACCGTCAGTACCAGGTCGGTGGCGGTAATACCTTCGCGCAGCTTGCCGGTCAGTTTGAAGCCGATTACCTCGGGGATCAGCATCGACACGGGTTGGCCGAGCATGGCCGCCTCGGCTTCGATGCCACCGACACCCCAGCCGAGCACGCCCAGGCCATTGATCATGGTGGTGTGCGAGTCGGTACCGACAAGGGTGTCGGGGAAGGCGTAGGTGCGGCCATCGGCTTCACGGGTCCAAACCGTACGGCCCAGGTATTCAAGGTTGACCTGGTGGCAGATGCCGGTGCCCGGCGGCACTACGCGGAAGTTGTCGAAGGCGCTCTGCCCCCAGCGCAAGAAAGCATAGCGCTCGCCATTGCGCTGCATTTCGATGTCCACGTTCTCGTGGAAGGCCTGCGGCGTGCCGTAATGGTCGACCATTACCGAGTGGTCGATCACCAGGTCCACCGGTGACAACGGGTTGATCCGCTGGGGGTCGCCGCCGGCCTTGGCCATTGCCGCGCGCATGGCGGCCAGGTCGACCACGGCCGGCACACCGGTGAAGTCCTGCATCAGCACCCGCGCCGGGCGGTACTGGATCTCGCGATCAGAACGCCGCTCGCTCAGCCACTGGGCGAGGGCGCGCAAGTCGTCGCCGGTGACGGTATGGCCGTCCTCCCAGCGCAGCAGGTTTTCCAGCAGCACTTTCAGCGACATGGGCAAGCGTTGCAGGTCACCCAACTGGCGGGCGGCCTCGGTAAGGCTGAAATAATGGTAGGTCTGGTCCCCGACCTGGAGGGGCTTGAGGGTGTTCAGGCTATCGAGCGAGGGCATTGCCAACTCCTTCTGCGCCGGTGCCCGGCAAATATTAAAGGTCTGCCGGTGTCACCGCTCTGTGTCGATCCGCACGGTACGGACCTGGCTGAGTGGTCAGGTTAGACCGCTTTGCGGCCCCTGACCCTTTTCTGGACCGGCGGGGCGTGTCGCAGGTTCCGAACTTCCTTTATCATCGCCGCCCTGCCGGCGCCTGTTGCGCGCCAGCCGTAGTGGAGTGAGAGATGAATACCCTGTTCATGCATTGCCGGCCTGGTTTCGAGGGCGAGGTGTGCGCCGAAATCAGCGAACATGCTGCCCGCCTTGGCATTGCGGGCTACGCCAAAGGCAAGCCGCACAGTGCCAGCGCCGAGTTTGTCTGTACCGAAGAAGGCGGTGCCGAGCGGCTGATGGGGGCACTGCGTTTCAGCGAGCTGATTTTCCCGCGGCAGTGGGCCCGGGGCGGTTATGTCGAGCTGCCGGAAAGTGACCGTATCAGTGTGCTGCTGGCGCAGTTGGCCGAACTGCCGGTGTTTGGCAGCCTGTGGCTGGAAGTGCTGGACAGTAACGACGGCAAGGAATTGTCCACGTTCTGCCGCAAGTTCGAAGTGCCGCTGCGCAAAGCACTGGAAAAGGCCGGCCGCCTGGTTGAAGACGCCAGCCGCCCACGCCTGCTGCTCACCTTCATCAGCGGCCGGCGGGTGTTTGCCGGTGTTGCCCCGGTCAACAACAGTGCGCTGTGGCCCATGGGTATTGCGCGCCTGAAATTCCCCCGCGAGGCGCCCAGCCGCTCGACCCTCAAGCTGGAGGAAGCGTGGCACCAGTTCATCCCGCGCGAGCAATGGGACCAGCGCCTGGGGGATGACATGACCGGCGTTGACCTGGGCGCCTCGCCAGGTGGCTGGACTTACCAGTTGGTGCGCCGGGGCATGCTGGTGACCGCCATCGACAACGGCCCGATGGCCGAAAGCCTGATGGACACTGGCCTGGTCCAGCACCTGATGGCTGATGGTTTTACCTGGCAGCCCAAGCAGCCGGTTGACTGGATGGTGTGCGACATCGTCGAGAAGCCGGCGCGCACCACCTCGCTGATCGAAACCTGGCTGGGGGAGGGGTTGTGCCGCGAGGCGGTGGTCAACCTGAAACTGCCGATGAAGCAGCGCTATGCCGAAGTGCGCCGGCTGCTCGACCGCATGGAGGCGACGTTCAAGGCGCGCAAGATCAGGGTGTCGATTGCCTGCAAGCAGCTGTATCACGACCGTGAGGAAGTGACTTGCCACCTGCGCCGGCTCGATCTGAAGCCGCGCTGAGCCCAGCGCGCTGTTCGCGCTCCAGCTGTAGCTCTTGTTCTAGCTCTTGCTTCGGTTTTTGCTTCTAAGCGCGCGGTAGTCCAGGCGACGCAGATTGCGACTTCAGGAGGCCGAGCGCAGGGCTTGCGAAGGGAGGTGACGGGCATGGATGCCCGTCAAGCGCTAGGCCCCAGGATGGGGCCTGCAGCGCGGTCCTCCCGGGAGCAAGCCCGGAGCGAGGGGACCCCGGAGCGAAGCGCAGG